>NZ_PQMX01000002.1:0-207487 GCF_004368385.1 Burkholderia sp. B10
CCGATGCACATCTCGAGAAACCGGCCGGCCACGCGCGACGGCGCGGCGCCGTGCGGCACCAGGATCGAGAAATGCCGCGTGAGCGGCGCGGGCGCGAGTGAGCGCGGCACCAGCGCCGCATCCTCGTGCCGCAACGACATCGCGGAGACGAAGCCGACGCCCATTCCCGCGCGCACGGCCTCCTTGACGGCCTCGACGCCCGCGATCTCGAACGCGACGCGCATCGGCGCGCCGCTTTGCGCGAACGCGCGTTCGACCAGTTGCCGCACGCCCGAGCCCTCCTCGCGCAGCACGAGCGGATGGGCGGCGAGCGCCGCGAGCGGCACGCCATCGTCGTACGCGGCGGCCGCCAGCGGATGACCGGCCGGCACCACCGCGACGATCTCGTCCTCCTGCCACGCGTGCATGGCGGTGCCGGGCGGCAGCGCGTCGCCGGGCGGCCCCTCGATCATCGCGATGTCGAGCGACGCGAGCGCGGCCACCACGTCCGCCGTGTTGCCGCTCATCGTGTGGATCGCGACGCGCGGCGCGCGCGGCTGGAACGCGGCGATCAGATACGGCAGCAGATAGCTCGCGGGCGTCGTGCTCGCGCCGATGCGCAGCGTGCCGGCGTCGAGCCCGCGCACCGCGTCGCGAAACGCGCGCGCCTGCGCGAACGTGTCGCGCTGCGCGTTCGCGTACTGCGCGAGCTGCTCGCCCACCGGCGTCAGGCGGATGCCGCGGCCGTCGCGCTGGTACAGCGGCTCGCCGAATTCGTCCTGCAGCACGCGCAACTGCCCCGACACCGCAGGCTGCGACAGATGCAGCGCGACGGCCGCGCGGCTGATGTTCAGATGCTCGGCGACGGCCGCGAAAGTTATCAGTTGATCCGGGGTCATGGACGTGAATTATCGGCTCTCCAGATAGTTTATGTCACAAATCACAATTTTTCATATCGATATAACCAAACTAGGATTAGGCCATCGTAATCAGTTGCTGCCGGTGCCTCATGTCGACTGCCACGCATTCCCCTGTGTCCCACGCCGCGCCGACGATGCGCGGCCAGTTGAACGGCGTGCTGTTCGTCGCGCTGTTCGCCGCCGCCGTCACGAGCCTCGCCGAACTGCCGACGATCGCGTCGCTCGGCCTGTCGCCGCTGATCGTCGGCATCGTCGCCGGTGCCCTGTATGGCAACGCGCTGCGCGACGGCATGCCCGCGAGCTGGGCGGCCGGCGTCAATTTTTCCGCGCGCAAGCTGCTGCGCATCGCGGTCGCGTTCTTCGGCCTGCGCGTGAGCCTGCAGGAAATCGCGCAGGTCGGCCTGCCGGGGCTGACGGTGTCGGTGCTGGTCGTCGTCAGCACGCTCGCGATCGGCACCTGGGTCGGCATGAAGGTGATGAAGCTCGATCGCGACGCCGCGCTGCTGACCGCCGCCGGCAGCGCGATCTGCGGCGCGGCCGCGGTGCTCGCGTTCGAATCGACGCTGCAGTCGAAGCCGCACCAGAGCGCGATGGCCGTCGGCAGCGTCGTGCTGTTCGGCACGCTGTCGATGTTCCTGTACCCGCTCGCGTACCACGCCGGCTTGCTGAACCTCGACCCGGCCGGCCTCGGCCTGTTCTTCGGCGGCACGATCCACGAGGTCGCGCAGGTGGTCGGCGCGGCCAGCGACATCAGCCCGGAAGTCACGCACGTCGCGACCATCGTCAAGATGACCCGCGTGATGCTGCTGGTGCCCGTGCTGCTCGCGCTCGGCTGGTGGCTGGCCCGCTCGGCACGTTCGGCCCGCGCGAGCGACGGCGCCCACGGCAAGCGCAAGGTGGCCGTGCCGTGGTTCGCGCTCGGCTTCCTCGGCTTCGTGATCGTCAACTCGCTGAACGTGCTGCCCGCGAGCGCCACCCACACGCTGAACGTGCTCGACACCTTCGCGCTGACGATGGCGATGACCGCGCTCGGCATCGAGACGCGCGTGTCGCAGATCCGCGAGGCCGGCCCGCGGGCGCTGACCACCGGCCTGATCCTCTACGTGTGGCTGATCGTCGGCGGTTACGGCATCACGTGGGCCGTGCAGCACTGGCTTGGCTGATCCGCGTCCACGCCGCCGCGCACTGCGCCGCGCCCGCCGGGGGAACCCGCGGGCGCGGCGCAGTGCTATGCTTCGCGTCGTTTTCCTTCCTCCTCTTCCTCTCCGTCTTTCAGCCGTGCTCTCGTTCCTGCTGAAACTGCGCACGCGCGCGCAGAAGCTGTTTCGCCTGTCCGACGCTCATACGATGCTGATCTGGTCGGCCATCGTCGGCGTCGGCGGCGCATTTGCGACGATGGCCTTCCGCGAAGGCATCGACCTGATGCAACGCTTGATCGCCGGGCACAGCGGCAGCTTCGTGCAGATGGCACGCAGCCTGCCGTGGTACGTGCGTTTCTGGATGCCGGCGGCGGGCGGCTTCCTCGCCGGCTGCGTGCTGCTGCTCGCGACGCGCAGCGACCGCAAGGCCGGCAACACCGACTACATGGAGGCCGTCGCGCTCGGCGACGGCGTCGTGCCGGTGCGCCAGAGCCTGTGGCGCAGCGTGTCGTCGCTGCTGACGATCGGCAGCGGCGGCTCGATCGGCCGCGAAGGCCCGATGGTGCAGCTCGCCGCGCTCGCCGCGTCGCTGGTCGGCCGCTTCGTGCACTTCGACCCGCCGCGCCTGCGCCTGCTGGTCGCCTGCGGCGCGGCGGCCGGCATCACGTCCGCATACAATGCGCCGATCGCCGGCGCGTTCTTCATCTCCGAAATCGTGCTCGGCACGATCGCGATGGAGAGCTTCGGGCCGATGGTGGTCGCCTCGGTGGTCGCGAACATCGTGATGCGCGAATTCGCCGGCTACCGGCCGCCGTACGAGATGCCGGTGTTCCCGGCCGTGACCGGCCCCGAGGTGCTGCTGTTCGTGGTGCTCGGCTCGCTGTGCGGCGTGCTCGCGCCGCAGTTCCTGCATCTGCTCGACGCGTCGAAGCGCCAGTTCAAGCGGATGCCCGTGCCGCTGCCGGTGC
Source organism: Burkholderia sp. B10 (assembly GCF_004368385.1). Classification (NCBI taxonomy): domain Bacteria; kingdom Pseudomonadati; phylum Pseudomonadota; class Betaproteobacteria; order Burkholderiales; family Burkholderiaceae; genus Burkholderia; species Burkholderia sp. B10. Next base: position 3,007 of record NZ_PQMX01000002.1, read on the forward strand.
GGCTCGCGCTCGGCGGGCTCGTGGTCGGCGTGATCTCGGTGTGGATTCCCGACGTGTGGGGCAACGGCTACAGCGTCGTGAACCACATCCTCCATTCGCCGTGGACCTGGCAGGCGCTCGTCGCGGTGCTGGTGTTCAAGGTGGTCGCGACAGCCGCGACCGCCGGCTCGGGCGCGGTCGGCGGCGTGTTCACGCCGACGCTGTTCGTCGGCGCGGTGTTCGGCTCGCTGTTCGGGCTCGCGATGAACGGGCTGTGGCCGGGCCACACGTCCGCGTATTTCGCCTATGCGATGGTCGGCATGGGCGCGTTCCTGGCCGGCGCGACGCAGGCGCCGCTGATGGCGATCCTGATGATCTTCGAGATGACGCTGAGCTATCAGGTCGTGCTGCCGCTGCTGGTGTCGTGCGTGTTCGCGTACTTCGTCGCGCGCGCGACCGGCACGACGTCGATGTACGAAATCACGCTGCGCCATCATCAGGACGCACAGGAACGGCTGCGGCTGCGCACCACGCAGATGCGCGAGCTGATCCAGCCCGCGCAGACGGTCGTGCCGCTCACCGCGAGCGTCGCCGACATGACGCGCGTGTTCCTCGAATATCCGGTGAAGTACCTGTACGTGACCGACGACGCCGGGCGCTTTCGCGGCGCGGTCGCGCTGAAGGACATCACGTCCGACCTGCTCGAGAAGCGCGACACGACCGACAAGACGGCCGCCCACTACGCGCATACGCCGTTTCCACTGCTCACGCCGGACATGCCGCTCGCGACGGCGCTCGAACGCTTCATGGCGTTCAAGGGCGAACGGTTGCCGGTGATCGAGAGCGAGGCCGAGCCGCTGCTCGCCGGGGTGGTCTACAAGACGTCGCTGCTCGACGCGTACCGGCGGATGACCGGCGAGCGCTGACCGGCGCGGCGGGGTGCGCGCGGCGAGCGCCGCTGTGCCCGGCCATGCGAGCCATCCGGGTTATCCGCGCTGTCCAGCAGCCCGCTCGAGCCCTTCACGCCGGCCTGTCGCTCGAGCCGTGACTCGAACGGATCGCCGAAGCCTCGAAGCACATCAAGCCAGATCCCGCCCCAGCGAGCCGCCTCCGGCCCCATCAGTCCGGCGCGCGCCCCAGCACGACTCTCGCGAAGAAGCCGCCCAGCACCGCTTCGGCCGCATCGGCCGACACGTGCTGCGGATCGGCCGTGTAATACGACTGCACGCCGTCGCACAGACACATCAGCCCGAACGCGAGCGTCTCGGCGGGCAGCAGCAGCGGCGTGCCCGCGCGCTCGGCGAAGCGCTGGATGAATTCGGCCATCTGCAGCCGCTTGCCGTGCAGGAACTGGTTGAAGCGCACGCGAAACTTCGCGTCGCGCGCCGCCTGCAGCTTCGCCTCGCCCCACAGCAGCGAATACTCGTCGTCGCGAAAGAGCGTCCGGTAGTACGCGAGCGCCATCGATTCCATCTGCTCGCGCGGCCCGCCTTCGTCGAAGATCGCCTCGAAATCGGCGCGCACCGAATCGTGATCGCGTTCGAGCAACTCGAGCAGCAGATCCGACTTGCTGCGGAAATTCGAATAGAACGCGCCGCGCGTGTAGCCGGCCGCCGCCGCGATGTCCTCGACGCTCGCGGCGACATAGCCTTTCTTCTGAAAAATCCGGTGCGCGGCAGTCAGCAGACGCTCGCGCGTCTGATCCCTGCTCTGCTCGCGAGTTAAGCGCTGTGGTTTCATGGCGCGAAGTCTAGCACCAACCCCCGTTCGGATTCAGCTTTGCATTCAGATACAACTGTGTATTAGAATCCGCGACAGTCTCCGAACGACCTCGTTCGCCGTTGTCCGTGCGCGCCTATGCCGGCGCCACTCGGGGCAAGCGCGCCGCGCTTGCCGGCCTCGTTCCGCTGTCACCTGCTCTGGGGGTTTCGTGATTCGCTCCGGTTCCCGCGCCGCGCTGCTCGTCGGCGCCGCGCTCGTCCTCGCCGCCTGTCATCCAAAGGAAGCCGCCGCGCCCGCGCCGCGCCCGGTCGTCACGCTGACCGCGCACGCCGACGGCGCGGCCGTCGCCGCCACGCTGCCCGGCGAAATCCAGCCGCGCTATGCGACGCCGCTGTCGTTCCGCATCGCCGGCAAGATCATCGAGCGCAAGGTGCGGCTCGGCGATATGGTGAAGGCCGGCCAGATCGTCGCGCTGCTCGATCCGTCCGACGTCGAGAAGAACGTCGCCAGCGCGCAGGCGCAGCTCGATGCGACGTCGCACACGTACGCGTTCGCGAAGCAGCAGCTCGACCGCGATCGCGCGCAGGCGCGCGAGAACCTGATCGCGACCGCGCAGCTCGAGCAGACCGAGAACAGCTATGCGTCGGCGCTCGCGCAGCGCGATCAGGCGCAGCAGCAGCTCGCCCTCGCGAAGAACCAGCTGCGCTATGCGACGCTCGCCGCCGATCACGCGGGCACCATCACCGCCGAGCAGGCCGACACCGGCCAGAACGTGTCGGCCGGCCAGGCCGTCTACCAGCTCGCATGGTCGGGCGACGTCGACGTCGTCAGCGACGTGCCCGAAACCGCGCTCGCCTCGCTCGCACCGGGCCATGCGGCGAGCGTCACGCTGCCGTCGCTGCCCGGCCGCAGCTTCACCGCGAAGGTGCGCGAGATCGCGCCGGCCGCCGATCCGCAAAGCCGCACCTACCGCGTGAAGCTCACGCTCGCGTCGCCCGATCCGGCCGTGCGCCTCGGCATGACCGCGAACGTCGCGTTCGACGGCGCGCCGGCTGCCTCGGGCGCGCCGACCGTCACGCTGCCCGCGACCGCGCTGTTCCATGACGGCCCGCGGCCGGCCGTGTGGGTCGTGCGCAGCGGCAACGACACGCTCGAGCTGCGCCACGTCGACGTCGCGCGCTTCGGCGAGCGCACCGTCACCGTGTCGCGCGGGCTGCAGCCGGGCGAGCGCGTCGTCGTGCAAGGCGTGCATACGGTCAGCGCCGGCGAGAAGGTGCGGCCGGTCGCGCCGCTGCACGCGGAGGACTTCGCATCATGAGCGGCCCTCGCGAAGAAGGCCGCTTCAACCTGTCGGCATGGGCGCTGCGCCATCAGGCGCTGGTGGTCTACCTGATCGCGCTCGCGACGCTCGCGGGCATCCTCGCCTACACGCGGCTCGCGCAATCGGAAGACCCGCCGTTCACGTTCCGCGTGATGGTGATCCGCACGTTCTGGCCCGGCGCGAGCGCGCGGCAGGTGCAGGAACAGGTGACCGACCGGATCGGCCGCAAGCTGCAGGAAACGCCGGCCATCGACTTCCTGCGCAGCTACTCGCGCCCCGGCGAATCGCTGCTGTTCTTCACGATGAAGGACTCGGCGCCCGTGAAGGACGTGCCCGAGACCTGGTACCAGATCCGCAAGAAGATCGGCGACATCGGCTATACGCTGCCGCCCGGCGTGCAGGGGCCGTTCTTCAACGACGAGTTCGGCGACGTCTACACCAACATCTGGACGCTCGAAGGCGACGGCTTCACGCCCGCGCAGCTGCACGACTATGCGGACCAGCTGCGCACCGTGCTGCTGCGCGTGCCGGGCGTCGGCAAGGTCGACTACTTCGGCGACCCGGACCAGCGCATCTTCATCGAGGTGAACAACGCGCAGCTCACGCGCCTGGGCATCTCGCCGCAGCAGCTCGGGCAGGCGCTCAACGCGCAGAACGACATCTCGTCGAGCGGCGTGCTGACGACCGCCGACGATCGCGTGTTCGTGCGTCCGAGCGGCCAGTTCGACAACGTCGCCGCGATCGCCGACACGCTGGTGCGCATCAACGGCCGCACGTTCCGCCTCGGCGATCTCGCGACCGTCACGCGCGGCTACGACGATCCGCAGGTCACGCAGATGCGCGCGAACGGCCGCGCGGTGCTCGGCATCGGCGTGACGATGCAGCCGGGCGGCGACGTGATCCGGCTCGGCCGCGCGCTAGACGCGGAATCTAAACAGTTGCAGGCGCAACTGCCCGCGGGGCTGAAGCTCACCGAGGTGTCGAGCATGCCGCAGGCGGTCTCGCATTCGGTCGACGACTTTCTCGAGGCCGTCGCCGAAGCCGTGGCGATCGTGCTGGTCGTGAGCCTCGTGTCGCTCGGGCTGCGCACCGGGATGGTCGTCGTGATCTCGATCCCGGTCGTGCTCGCGGTGACGGCGCTGTTCATGTACCTGTTCGACATCGGCCTGCACAAGGTGTCGCTCGGCACGCTCGTGCTCGCGCTCGGGCTGCTGGTCGACGACGCGATCATCGCGGTCGAGATGATGGCGGTGAAGCTCGAACAGGGCTACAGCCGCGCGCGCGCCGCCGCGTTCGCGTACACCAGCACCGCGTTTCCGATGCTGACGGGCACGCTCGTCACGGTGTCGGGCTTCCTGCCGATCGCGCTCGCGAAGTCGAGCACCGGCGAGTACACGCGCTCGATCTTCGAGGTGTCGGCGATCGCGCTGATCGCGTCGTGGTTCGCGGCCGTCGTGCTGATTCCGCTGCTCGGCTATCACCTGCTGCCCGAGCGCAAGAAGCACGCGCACGAAGCGCATCTGCCTGACGATCACGAGCACGACATCTACGACACGCGCTTCTACGCGCGGCTGCGCGGCTGGATCGACTGGTGCATCGAGCGGCGCTTCGTCGTGCTGCTGATCACCGGCGTGCTGTTCGTCGTCGCGCTGATGGGCTTCACGCTGGTGCCGCAGCAGTTCTTCCCGAGCTCCGATCGCCCCGAGCTGCTGATCGATCTGCGGCTGCCCGAAGGCGCGTCGTTCGCGGCGACGCTGCGCGAGACGCAGCGCCTCGAGAAGGTGCTCGACAAGCGGCCCGAGATCGACCATGCGGTGAACTTCGTCGGCAGCGGCGCGCCGCGCTTCTACCTGCCGCTCGACCAGCAGTTGCAGTTGCCGAACTTCGCGCAGTTCGTCGTCACCGCGAAATCGGTCGAGGCGCGCGAGAAGCTCGCGAACTGGCTCGAGACGACGCTGCGCGACCAGTTCCCGAGCGTGCGCTGGCGTCTGTCGCGCCTCGAGAACGGGCCGCCGGTCGGCTACCCGGTGCAGTTCCGCGTGAGCGGCAGCGACATCGCGACGGTGCGCGCGATCGCCGAGAAGGTCGCGGCGACGATGCGCGGCGACGCGCGCACGGTGCACGTGCAGTTCGACTGGGACGAGCCGGCCGAGCGCTCGGTGCGCTTCGAGCTCGACCAGAAGAAGGCGCGCGAGCTGAACGTGACGTCGCAGGACGTGTCGAGCTTCCTCGCGATGACGCTGTCCGGCACGACCGTCACGCAGTACCGCGAGCGCGACAAGCTGATCGCGGTCGACCTGCGCGCGCCGCGCGCCGATCGCGTCGATCCGGCGAAGCTCGCGGGCCTCGCGCTGCCGACGCCGAACGGCCCGGTGCCGCTCGGCTCGCTCGGCCGCTTCACGCCGACGCTCGAATACGGCGTGGTATGGGAGCGCGACCGCCAGCCGACCATCACCGTGCAGTCCGACGTGCAGGCCGGCGCCCAGGGCATCGACGTCACGCATGCGATCGACGGCAAGCTCGACGCGCTGCGCGCGCAATTGCCGGTCGGCTATCAGATCAACATCGGCGGCTCGGTCGAGGAAAGCGCGAAGGCGCAGAGCTCGATCAACGCGCAGATGCCGTTGATGGCGATCGCCGTGTTCACGCTACTGATGATCCAGCTGCAGAGCTTCTCGCGCGTGCTGATGGTCGTGCTCACCGCGCCACTGGGCTTGATCGGCGTGGTCGGCACGCTGCTGCTGTTCGGCCAGCCGTTCGGCTTCGTCGCGATGCTCGGCGTGATCGCGATGTTCGGGATCATCATGCGCAACTCGGTGATCCTGGTCGACCAGATCGAGCAGGACATCGCCGCCGGCCACGGACGCTTCGACGCGATCGTCGGCGCGACGGTGCGGCGCTTCCGCCCGATCACGCTGACGGCCGCCGCCGCCGTGCTCGCGCTGATTCCGCTGCTGCGCTCGAACTTCTTCGGGCCGATGGCGACCGCGCTGATGGGCGGCATCACGAGCGCGACCGTGCTGACGCTGTTCTACCTGCCCGCGCTGTATGCCACGTGGTTCCGCGTCAAGCGCGACGAACGCGACCCGCGCGACGGGCCGCCGCACGACGGCGGCGCCGCAGCCGCACCGTCGGGAGCCTGATCATGAAACCGTCGATGGATATGAAAACGACCCTCGCCCGCGCGCTGTCGGCCGCGGCCCTCGCCGGCCCGCTCGCCGGCTGCGCCTGGTTCGCGCCGAGCGGCGAGCCGCCCGCGATGCCGTCGCCCGCGCATTACGGCGCCGCACCGCAAGTGCAGCAGACGGTCGCCGCGCAGGGCGTCGCGCAACGCTTCGACGTCGGCGCGCAGCCCGTGCCCGACTGGTGGACGCAATACCGCTGCGCTGCGCTGAACGCGCTCGTCGACGAAGGGCTGCGCAACAGCCCCACGCTGAGCGCGGCCGCGCATTCGCTCGATGCCGCGCGCGAGCAATTGCGCGCGCAGATCGGCAGCTCGATGCTGCCGTCGATCGATGCGGGCGGCCAGGCCGTGCGGCAGCGCGCGCTCGGCGTGCCGATCCCCGCGCTCGGCGCGCCCACGCTGCTGTACGACACCTTCGTCGGCCAGCTGCAGGCGAGCTATACGCTCGACCTGTTCGGCGCGGCGCGCTTCGCGAACCGCGCGCTCGCCAAGCGCGTGGACGTCAGCGCGTTCCAGCTCGAGTCGGCGCGCCGCGCGCTCGCCGCGAACATCGTCACCGCGTCGATCACGGTGTCGGTGCTCAACGCGCAGATCGCGACCACCGAACGGCTCGTCGCGCTCGCCAACGATCAGGCGCACGACGCGCAACGTCGTTACGCGCTCGGCTCGGTGTCGCGCAGCGATGCGCTGAACGCGCAGCAAAGCGCGGACACCTTCGCCGCGAGCCTGCCGGCCCTGCGCCAGCAACGCGACACGGCGCGCCATGCGCTCGCGGTGCTGATCGGCCGCACGCCCGACCGGCCGCCGGCCGACCTGACGCTCGCCGATCTGCATCTGCCCGACGAGGTGCCGGTGGTCGTGCCGTCGGGCCTGCTGCACAGCCGGCCCGACATCCAGGCCGCCGAAGCCGGGCTGCGGGCCGCCGCGGCCGAAGTCGGCGTCGCGACCGCGCAGCTGTTCCCGCAGCTGTCGCTGTCGGCGGCGATCGGCCAGGGCGGCTTCAGCTGGCCGGCGATGCTGTCGGGCGGCGGCGCGATCTGGAACGTCGGCGCATCGCTGAGCCAGCCGCTGTTCCACGGCGGCGCGCTGCTCGCGCAGCGCCGGGCGGCGAAGGCCAGCTACGAGGCGGCCGTCGATCAGTACCGGCAGACCGTGCTGGCCGCGTTCCAGAACGTCGCCGATTCGCTCGCCGCGCTCGAGCACGATGCGCAGGCGCTGCAGGCGTCATCGCACGCGGCGCTGTCCGCGCAAGGCGCGTATGACGACGCGGCCGCCCGCGTGCGGCTCGGCGCGTTGCCGCCGTCGGCCGCGCGCGCGAGCGAGCTGCAGTACCGCAACGCGCGGCTCGACGAGATCCGCGCCACCGGCGCGCGCTTCGCGGATACCGCGCGTCTCTATCAGGCGATGGGCACGCCGCCGGCCGACGGCGCCGCGCGAACGGACACGGCCGCGAACGCCGGCCGCGCCGCGCCCAGCGACACCGGCAACGGCGCGGGCGCCGCCGCGCCCGACACTCCGCCCGACACCGCGCCCCGGCAGAACTGACGCCACCGGCGCGGCACGCACCCGGCGCGCGCACCACCGCGCGCGCCGCGCCGCGCCGCAATCTTCCGCTTGACCCTCACGTAGCGTAACGTTCGAGACTCCAGTGTGCGTACCGAACGGAGGACATCATGCGGCTGAAAGTGGGAGAACTGGCGAAACGCAGCGGGCTGACCGTCCGCACGCTTCATCACTATCACGCGATCGGCCTGCTGGCTCCTTCGGCGCGCGCCGACAACGGCTACCGGCTGTACGACCGCGACGACATCGCCCGGCTCCACCAGATCCAGGCGCTGCGCCGCTTCGGGCTGTCGCTTGCCGAGATCGGCGACTACCTGAACCAGCCCGGCACGCCGCTCGTCGAGCTCGTTGCGAAGCAGATCGCGTCGCTCGAGCGCCAGCTCGCGCAGGCGGCGCAGCTGCGCGAGCGGCTCGTGCAGTTGCACGCGCAACTTGCCGCGGGCACGGAGCCGGAACTGGCCGATTGGCTCACCACACTGGAGTTGATGACCGTGTACGACAAATACTTTTCCGAGGAAGAACTCGCGCGCATGCCGATGTACCGCAAGAGCCAGACGGGCGACGCGGAATGGGTCGCGCTCGTCGCCGACCTGCGTGCGCTGCACGACGCGGGCGTGCCGCCCGAGGACGAACGGGCGCGCGCGCTCGCCGAGCGCTGGATGACGCTGCTGGTGCGCGACACGAACAACGATCCGCGGCTGCTCGCGAAGCTGAACCTGATGCACGAGCGCGAGCCGTCGATGCAGTCGAAGATCGGCATCTCGACCGCGCTGCGCGACTACGTGCTGAAGGCGATGGCCGAAACCAAGATGCGCGTGTTCGAGAAGTACCTCGCGCCGGACGAGATCCGCTTCATGCGCGCGCACTATGGCGAGCGCGCGATGGAATGGCCGCAGCTGATCGCCGACGTGCGCGATGCGATCGACGCCGGCAAGACGCCCGCTTCGCCGGAAGGCCGCGCGCTCGCGCGACGCTGGCTCGAGCTGTTCTGCGGCTACGCGGGCACCGATCCGGCCACGCACGCGAAGTTCCGCCACGCGATGGCGACCGAGCCCGCGCTGCTGAAGAACGCGTGGACCGACGAGACGCTGCTCGGCTTCATGCGGGACGCGATGGCGCAGTTGCAGACGGCCCGGCATTGACCGACGGCGGCGGCAACGCGACGGCCGCGCGACGCGGCACCGTCAATCGTCGCCGCGCGCGCCGAGCCCCAGCGCCTTCAGCCGCCGGTACAGCGTGCGCTCGCTGAGCCCCGTGCGCTCGGCCAGCGCCTTGCGCGTCCCGACGAAGCCGCTCGCGATCCGCAGCAGTTCCGCGTCGCTCGGTGGGCTGGCCGCACGCTGCGCGTCGTGCGGCAATGCCGACGCCGCGACGAGTTCGGCAGGCAGATGCTCGACGCGGATCACGCCGTCGTCGGCGAACAGGCACGCGCGTTCGAGCACGTTGCGCAGCTCGCGGATGTTGCCGGGCCACGCATACGCATCGAGGCACGCGCGCGCCGCGTCGGTGAGCACGAACGGCCGCGCGCCTGCGTCGCCGCTGCCGGCGCGCGTATTGGCGATGCGCCGCAGGATCGATTCGGCGAGCAGCGCGACGTCGCCGCGGCGCTCGCGCAGCGCCGGCAGCTGGATCGGAAATGCGCTGATGCGGTAGTACAGGTCCTGACGGAACCGGCCGTCGTCGATCATCTCGCGCAGCGGCTTGTGGGTCGCTGCGACCAGCCGGAAATCGGCGCGCAGCGCCTCGACGCCGCCGACCCGGCGAAACGTCCCCGACTCGATCAGCCGCAGCAGCTTCACCTGCATCGGCAGCGGCACGTCGCCGATTTCGTCGAGGAACAGCGTGCCGCCCTGTGCGGTCTCGACCAGCCCGGGCTTGCGCTGATTGGCGCCGGTAAACGCGCCCTTCTCGTAGCCGAACAGCTCGCTCTCGAACAGCGTCTCGGCGATCCCCGAACAGTCGACCACCACGAACGGGCCCATCGCGCGTTCGCTCGCCTCGTGCAGCGCGCGCGCGAACAGCTCCTTGCCGGTGCCCGACTCGCCGAGCAGCAGCACCGGCAGCATCGACGGCGCGACGCGCTGCAGCGCGCCCAGTGCCGCATTGAACGCGTCGGCGCCGCCGACCAGCCCTTCCGCGCTCGGCTGCGCGGACGCGCTGCGCACCGTGGTCAGCCGCTCGACGAACGCGGTCACGTCGCCGCGCGCATCGAAGATCGGCCGCAACTCGACGTCGACGTGCTCGGGGCCGCGCGGCGTATGGTGGATGTGCAGCACGCGATTCAGGCTGCGCGATTCGATCGCCTGCTTCATCGGGCAGTGCTCGCCCGCCTGGTCGCACGGCACGGCGTAGTGATGCGACACCTCGAAGCAATGGCGCCCCACGTGCTCGACGCCGGCCACGCCGAATTGCCGCCGGTACGCGCCGTTCGCCGCGAGGATCCGGTAGTCGGGATCGACGACGATCATCGGCTGCGGGTCCTGCTCCAGATACGCGATCAGCGCGCGCACGTCGGGCGTCACGTCCCGCGGCTGGGCGGGAACGATCGGAATGATGTCGTGTTGATTCATGGGGAAGCTCGGTCACGGTCGCCCGACGGACTGCCAGGCCGACTGCCAATTCTGCCACGACACTGCCGCACATGGCAGTGCCGATCGGCCCGCAGCCGCGCGCGACGCCGCATGACGCACCGCCGCCCCACCTGAAACCCGATCCCAATCAAGCACTTGTCACATTGACCCCGATTACCGCGTCGATTGGCACGCTTCTTGAACATGGGATACGCAATTGCAGATGCAGAACCCCAGCGAGGACATAACGTGAGCCATGCCCCCCAATTGTCGGTCGAAGGCTTCTTCGACCCGGCGACCCATACCGTCAGCTACCTGTTGCTCGATACCGGCAGCCGCGCCTGCGCGTTGATCGACAGCGTGCTCGACTACGATCCGAAATCCGGCCGCACGCGCACGGACAGCGCCGACCGGCTGATCGCGCGCGTCGCCGAACTCGGCGCGACCGTGCACTGGCTGCTCGAGACGCACGTGCACGCCGACCACCTGTCGGCTGCGCCGTACCTGAAGGCGCACGTCGGCGGCCAGATCGCGATCGGCTCGCACGTGCGCCGCGTGCAGGACGTGTTCGGCACGCTGTTCAATGCCGGCCCCGGCTTCGCGCACGACGGCAGCCAGTTCGACCGCCTGCTCGACGACGGCGACACGCTCGCGCTCGGCGCGCTGACGATCCGCGCGATGCACACACCGGGCCATACGCCGGCGTGCATGACCTACTGCGTCGACGACGCGACCCAGCGCGCGGCCTTCGTCGGCGACACGCTGTTCATGCCCGACTACGGCACCGCGCGCTGCGACTTCCCCGGCGGCGACGCGCGCACGCTGTACCGCTCGATCGCGCGCGTGCTGGCGCTGCCGGCCGATACGCGCCTGTACCTGTGCCACGACTACCAGCCCGGCGGCCGCGACGTGCAGTTCGTGACGACGGTGGCCGAGCAGCGTCAGGCGAACGTCCACGTGAAGGACGGCGTGAGCGAGGACGATTTCGTCGCCATGCGCACCGCGCGCGACGCGACGCTCGACATGCCGGTGCTGATGCTGCCGTCGGTGCAGGTCAACATGCGCGCCGGCCACCTGCCCGAACCCGAAAACAATGGCGTGCGCTACCTCAAGATCCCGCTGAACGCGATCTGACGATCTGAAGCCGAGCCGCCGCCCGACCGGAGAACCCCCGACATGAACATTCGCAAGCTGACCGACACGCTATCGGTCTCCCCCCAGATCGCCGCGACCGACCTCCCCGCGCTGCAAGCGGCAGGAGTCCGCGCGATCGTCTGCAACCGGCCGGACGGCGAAGGCTCGGACCAGCCGACCGTCGCCGAGATCCGCGCCGCCGCCGCGCCGCTCGGCATCGCCGTGCACTACCTGCCGGTCGACACGGGCAAGGTCACCGACGAGCAGGCCACGCAGTTCGGCGTGCTGGTCGCGTCGCTCGCCGGCCCGGTGCACGCGTACTGCCGCAGCGGCATGCGCTCGGCGACGCTGTGGGCGCTGTCGCAGGCCGGCTCGCGTCCGATCGACGAGATCGTCGCGACGGCGGCCAAGGCCGGCTACGATCTCGCGGCAGTCGCGTCGCGGCTCGCACGCGGCGCGGCGCAGAGCGCACCGGCCGTCGACGCGCAGCACGACATCGTGATCGTCGGCGCGGGCGCGGCCGGCGTCGCGGTCGCGTCGAGCCTGCTCGCGCGCGACGGCTCGCTCGACATCGCGGTGATCGACCCGGCCGAGATCCATTACTACCAGCCGGGCTGGACGATGGTCGGCGCGGGCGTGTTCCGGCCCGAGACGACCGCGCGCCGCATCGTCGACGTGCTGCCGCGCGGCGTGAAGCGCATCCAGGCGGCCGTCGCCGGCTTCGAGCCCGACGCGCACGCGGTCGTGCTCGACGGCTGCCGCCGCATCGGCTATCGCAAGCTGATCGTGTGCCCGGGCCTGAAGCTCGACTGGGACGCGATCGAGGGCCTCGCCGACACGCTCGGCCACAACGGCGTCACGTCCAACTATCGCTACGATCTCGCGCCGTACACGTGGCAGCTGGTGCAGGCGTTCCGCGGCGGCAATGCGCTGTTCACGCAGCCGCCGATGCCGATCAAGTGCGCGGGCGCGCCGCAGAAGGCGATGTACATGTCGTGCGATCACTGGCGGCGCAACGGCCGCCTGGGCGCGGCGAACGTCGAATTCCTGAATGCGGGCGCCGTGCTGTTCGGCGTCGCCGACTACGTGCCCGCGCTGATGGAATACGTCGAGCGCTACGACATCGCGCTGTCGTTCGGCCACAACCTGATCGCGATCGACGGGCCGGCGCGGCGCGCGACGTTCCGGCGCACGCTGCCCGACGGCAGCACGGAGACCGTCCAGCGCAACTTCGACATGATCCACGTCGTGCCGCCGCAGAAGGCGCCCGACTTCGTGCGCGCGAGCCCGCTCGCCGATGCTGCCGGCTGGATCGACGTCGACCCGGCGACGCTGCGGCACAAGCGCTTCCCGGACATCTTCGCGCTCGGCGACGTCGCCAACACCACCAACGCGAAAACCGCCGCGGCCGCGCGCAAGCAGGCGCCCGTGGTCGCGCACAACGTGCTGGCGGCGCTCGGCCGCGTGCAGGGCGACGCCGCGTACGACGGCTACGGCTCGTGTCCGCTCACGGTCGAGCGCGGCAAGATCGTGCTCGCCGAATTCCTGTACGGCGGCAAGGTCGCGCCGACCTTCCCCGCGTGGCTGATCGACGGCCGGCGTCCGTCGCGGCTCGCGTGGCTGCTCAAGGAGCGCCTGCTGCCGCCGCTGTACTGGAAGGGGATGCTCAAGGGCCGCGAATGGCTCGCGAAGCCCGCGATCGCACGTTGACCGGAAGCCGATGACACCATGCTGATTTCTCTGGTACTCGGCGGCTTCGTCGGCGCCGTGCTCGGCCTCACCGGCGCGGGCGGCGGCATTCTCGCGGTCCCGGCGCTCGTCGTCGGAATGGGCTGGCCGATGCAGCAGGCCACGCCGGTCGCGCTCGTCGCGGTGGCCGGCAGCGCCGCGCTCGGCGCGCTCGAAGGGTTTCGCCGCGGGCTCGTGCGCTACCGCGCGGCGCTGTTGATGGCGCTCGCGGGCGTGCCGCTCACCACGCTCGGCGTGCGGCTCGCGCACGTGCTGCCGCAACGCGTGCTGCTCGCGCTGTTCGCGCTGACGATGCTGATCGTCGCGGCCCGTCTGCTGCGGCAGGCACTGCGCCAGGGCGCCGGCGAGCACGACGAGTCGCGCCTGTGCGTCGGCCGCGTGAATCCAGACACCGGCCGCCTCGTGTGGTCGTGGCCGGTCGGGTTCGCGCTCGCGTCCACCGGCGCGGTGACGGGCCTGATGACGGGGCTGCTCGGCGTCGGCGGCGGCTTCGTGATCGTGCCGATGCTGCGCAAGTTCACGAACGTGTCGATGCACGGCGTGGTCGCGACGTCGCTGATGGTGATCGCGCTGGTCGGCACCGGCGGCGTGCTCGCGACCTTCGTGGCGGGCACGCGCGCGCCGCTCGACATGATGCTGTGGTTCACCGTCGCGACGGCGCTCGGCATGGTAGTCGGGCGCGCCGCGTCGCGGCACCTGTCCGCGCGCCACGTGCAGGCCGGCTTCGCGATCGTGCTCGTGTGCGTGGCGCTCGGCCTGCTCGCGAAGGCCGCGTTCAGCGCATAAGCCGCGCGCAGCCTGCGCTGGCGACAAAAACGCCCGGTCCGACTCATCGTCGGTGCCGGGCGTTTTGTTGTTGCCGGTTGCGCGGCAACCGGCGCGTCAGGCGGCGCTCAGGCCGCGAAGCCCGCCATCCGCTTGCGTTGCTGGCGCAGCATCACGACGTTCGCGATCACGACGCCGGCCGTCACCGCGACGATGAACAGCGTCGCGAGCGCGTTCATCTCCGGATTCAGGCCGAGGCGCACGCGCGAGAACACGACGAGCGGCAGCGTCGTCGAGCCGGGGCCCGACAGGAACGCCGACAGCACGAGGTCGTCGATCGACAGCGTGAACGACAGCAGCCAGCCGGCCACCAGCGCCTGCGAAATCAGCGGCAGCGTGATCGTGAAGAACACTTTCAGCGGCGTCGCGCCGAGATCGAGCGCGGCTTCCTCGAGCGACGGGTTCAGCTCGCGCACGCGCGACTGCACGATGATCGCGACGTACGAGATGCACAGCATCACGTGGCCGAGCCAGATCGTGAACACGCCGCGCTCGGCCGGCCAGCCGATCCACTTCGCGAGCTCGATGAACAGCAGCAGCAGCGAGATGCCCTGGATCACCTCGGGGATCACGAGCGGCGCGTTGATCATCCCGCTGAACAGCGCGAAGCCGCGGAAGCGCCCCATCCGCGCGAGCACGAAGCCGGCCCAGGTGCCGATGAACACCGACGCGAACGCGGTCAGCACGCCGATCTTCAGCGACAGCCACGCGGCCGCGAGCAGCTCGTCGTCCTGCACGAGCGCCGCGTACCAGCGCAACGAGAAGCCCGACCACACGGTGACGAGCTTCGACTCGTTGAACGAGTAGACGATCAGGCTGACGATCGGGATGTAGAGGAACGCGAAGCCGGCGAACAGCGCCGCGAACTGCAGGAAACGATTCGGCTTCATCGACGGCGGCCCTCCTGCTCCTTCGCCTGGAAGTGCTGGAACATCGCCATCGGCACGAGCAGCAGCAGCACCATCGCGCAGGTCACGGCCGACGCCATCGGCCAGTCTGCGTTGTTGAAGAACTCATTCCACATCACGCGGCCGATCATCAGCGTGTTCGCGCCGCCGAGCAGCTCCGGAATCACGTACTCGCCGACCGCCGGGATGAACACCAGCAGGCAGCCCGCGATGATCCCGTTCTTCGACAGCGGCAGCGTGATCTGCACGAACGCCTTCCACGGCCGCGCGCCGAGGTCGTACGCCGCCTCGAGCAGGCGCAGGTCCATCTTCACGAGGTGCGCGTACAGCGGCATCACGAGGAACGGCAGATACGAATACACCATGCCGATATAGACCGCGTAGTTGGTGCGGTACAGCTCGATCGGCGTGTGCGTCAGGCCGACCCACATCAGGAAGTTGTTCAGCAAGCCGTTGTTCTTGAGGATCCCGATCCACGCGTACACGCGGATCAGGAACGACGTCCAGAACGGCAGCATCACGCCCATCATCAGCAGGTTGCGCGTGGCCGGGTTCGAGCGGGCGATGTAGTACGCCATCGGATAGCCGATCAGCAGGCACAGCAGCGTCGTGATCGCGGCCACCACGACCGAGTTCACGTAGGTCGCGAAGTACAGGCTGTCGGTGAGCAGGAACGCGTAGTGCGACAGGTTCAGCGCGATGTGCAACACGCCGTCCGTATACGACGCGAGCTCCGTGTACGGCGGGATGCCGAGCTGCAGCTCCGCGAAGCTGATCTTCACGACCAGCACGAACGGCACGAGGAAGAACAGCACGAGCCACGTGTACGGCCCCGCGACGACCGCCGTGGCGCCCGTCAGGTTGAAGCGCCGCACGGGCCACGAGAACATCGACTTGAGCGCGTTCATGACGTCAGCACCACGCCGGCGGTCGCGCTCCAGCGCACGTAGATCTCGTCGCCGAGCGCGGGCGTTTCGAGCTCGCTGATCGCGAGGCTCGACACGTTCGCGATCACCGTCTTGCCCGCGTCGAGCTTCACGTGATACAGCGAATAGCCGCCCATGTACGCGACGTTGGCGATCCGGCCGTGCGCCCAGTTGAACGCGCCTTCGGGCGGCTTGCGGGTCAGCGCGATGCGCTCGGGGCGCACCGACACCGTGACCGGCATCCCGAGCGGGCCGGTGATGCCGTGGCTCACGTACAGCCGGCTCGGCAGCTCGGGCGATTCGATGTACACGTAGTCGGGTTCGTCCTCGACGGTGATGCCCTCGAACAGGTTCGTCGAGCCGATGAACTCGGCCGAGAAGCGGCTGTTCGGATATTCGTAGACCTCGCTCGGCGAGCCGATCTGCACGATCTGCCCTTCGCTCATCACCGCGAGCCGGTTGGCCATCGTCATCGCCTCTTCCTGGTCGTGCGTGACCATGATGCAGGTGACGCCGACCTTCTGCAGGATGTTGACGAGCTCGATCTGCGTACGCTGGCGGATCTGCTTGTCGAGCGCCGACATCGGCTCGTCGAGCAGCAGCACCTTCGGACGCTTGACCAGCGAGCGTGCGAGCGCGACGCGCTGCTGCTGGCCGCCCGATAACTGATGCGGCTTGCGCTTCGCGTACTTGCTCATCTGCACGAGCTCGAGCGCGGCGGCCACGCGCTCCTTCAGCTCGGCCTTCGGCGTGCCTTCCTGCTTCAGGCCGTACGCGACGTTCGCCTCGACCGACATGTGCGGGAACAGCGCATACGACTGGAACATCATGTTCACGGGCCGCTTGTACGGCGGCATTTGCGCGAGGTCTTCGCCGTCGATCAGGATCTTGCCCGACGTGACCGTCTCGAGGCCGGCGAGCATCCGCAGCAGAGTCGACTTGCCGGAACCCGAGCTGCCCAGCAGCGCGAACAGCTCGCCCTGGCGCACCGTGAGGTTCACATTGCGGACCACTTCGGTTTCGCCGAACTTCTTGACGACGTCGACGATCTGGACAAAGTTCTCCGCGCGCGACGCGGCGCCGGAAGAAGGAACGAAGGACGGCGCACCCGCGACCGGCGCGCCCGACTGGCTATTCATGATGTGCTGCTTCTCTCCTGCGTTTGACGAACAAAGCCCCCGGGGACACCAGGGGCTTCATGACTGCTGGCTCACCGCGGCGCGCGTCAGCGGCCCGATTTCAGCTCGGTCCACAGACGGGTCTGCAGACGCTGGATTTCAGGCGGCAGCGGCTTGAGCAGGAACAGCGTCTTCACGACGTCGGCCGGCGGATAGACGGCCGGGTCGTTCGCGACGTCCGGGCGCACGTACTTGCGCGCTTCGGCGTTCGCGCTCGGGTAGTACACGGCGTTGGTGATCGCCGCGTGCACCTTCGGATCCTCGATGTAGTTGATCCATTGCAGCGCGGCGTCCTTGTTCTTCGCGTCCTTCGGGATTGCCATCACGTCGAACCACACGGGCGCGCCGCCCTTCGGGATGTAGTACTCGACCTTGTACGGCTTCTTCGCTTCGACCGCGCGATGCTTCGCGATTACGACGTCGCCCGACCAGCCGAACGCGAAGCAGATGTCGCCGCCGACCAGGTCGTTGATGTAGCCCGACGAGTTGAACTGCGTGATGTACGGACGGATCTTCTTCAGCACGTCCATCGCGGCCTTGTAGTCGGCCGGGTTCGTGCTCATCGGATCCTTGCCGATGTAGTGCAGCGCCGCCGCGAACATCTGGTCCGGCGCGTCGAGCACCGACACGCCGCAGGTCTTCAGCTTCGAGATGTTTTCCGGCTTGAACAGAATGTCCCAGTTGTCGAGCGGCACCTTGCCGAGCGCCTGCTGCGCCTTCGTCAGGTTGTACGCGAGACCGGTCGTGCCGTATGCCCACGGCACCGAATACTTGTTGCCCGGATCGGCGCCGGCGACCAGCGCCATCAGCTGCGGATCGAGGTACTTGAGGTTGGGAAGCTTCGACTTGTCGAGCGGCGCGAAGATGCCGGCCGCGATCTGCTTGCCTGCGTAGTTGCTGGTCGGCACGACGATGTCGTAGCCCGAGCTGCCGGTGAGCAGCTTCGCCTGCAGCGTGTCGTCGCTGTCGTAGTTGTCGTAGCGGACCTTGACGCCCGTCTGCTTCTCGAAGTTCGGGATCGTGTCCTTCGCAATGTAGTCCGACCAGTTATAGACATTGAGCTGCGTATCCTTCGCCGCCGCCGCCGATGCACCCACGCACAGCGCGAGCGCTGCGAACCGGCCCACTACTTTTGCTTTCATCCCGCTCTCCCTCCGACCGGACTGTTTGTCCGGCTGCCGTCTGCCTCATCATGGCGGCGCAGTTGGGCGCGCCGCCCCCCGAAAACCCCGAACGCTATCATCATTCGCGCCCGGTCACAAAAAAATCATGCCCGTGTCGCGCAAACGGAACACATTGCCGCCACCGGCCGCTCAGGCGGCGCGCGCAGCAACGCATCCCGGGGAATTCTATCGGGTAATCGGCGTCTGTCCATGGGGAAAACAAGGCGGCGGTGAATCGGCGTGCGAGTCGTGCTTGCGGGCGCGCAGGGCACGCCAAGGTTGCGATCGGGTCGCGAGCGCGTAGGCGCTCAGTGGGTGACGTCGCCGCATGCCGTGCCGTGCTGGACGGCCGATGTGGATCGGCGCCCGGTCAGCCGCACGCGCGGTCGGGCGACGCGCCGTGCGCCCGGATGGCGGCTCGCCCGGGTCGAGCCATGCCGATGCATTAAAATGACGCCCCGTCGACTCCACCGCGCGAACCCTTCAGATGGCCTCCAATCTCCACGACCTGCCCGACAGCCCCTGCATCGGCGTGTGCTCGACCCTGTTCGACGAAGTGTGCAAGGGGTGCGGCCGTACGGCCGCCGAGGTATCGAACTGGGTGTTCCTCAGCGACGAAGAAAAGCGCGCCGTGTGGGAACGCATCACGCGCGACGGCACCGCGATGCGCTTCCAGTACGACAAGCTGTAAGACGACGCGCGTCGATACGTACCGCTCGCGCGGCCCGTGAACGGCAACGCCGCTGCCGGTTAATCGCGACGCCAGCGTGTTCCGGCAGCGCGACGTACGCGTCCCGCTTGCCGCCGCGCGCTCCGGCCCCACCTGCAACGGCGCTGCATAAAAAAAGAGCGGCATGCCGACTGCCATGCCGCCAACCCCAACTCAGTTTGTTGCTCTGCTCGCTTAGAACTTCATCCCGACGCCGATACCGACGATCAGCGGATCGATGTGCAGCGTGCCGATGCCCTTGTCGCCGAGCGTCGCGTCGGTGCTCATCCAGATCTTCTTCAAGTCGACGTTCATGAACACCTTCTTGGTGAGTTGCACGTCGACGCCGAACTGCAGCGCCGGACCGAAGCTGCTCTTGTTGATCGACACGCCCTGACCGCCGACATTCAGACCGTTGTTGTAGAAGTACGTGTAGTTCAGACCCGCACCGACATACGGACGCACCTTGCCGGCGTGATTGAAGTGGTATTGCAGCAGCAGCGTCGGCGGCAGCACGCCCACGCCGCCGAGATTGCCCAGGCTCGACGTGACCTGATGGCGCGACGTGCCGAGGATCAGCTCGACCCCCAGGTAGTCGCGGATCATGTACGTGAAGTCGAGTTCAGGCACGATCGCGTTGTTCACGCCGGTGTTGATCGCGCCCAGCGTGTCGCTGCCGCGCTCGTTCGGCTGAATGCTGATCGCGCGCAACCGCACCAGGACGTCACCCTGATTGATACCGTCGCCCGCGGAAGCCGCGTGGGACAGCGAAGGCATCGCGATAAGGCTGGCCGCGACGGCGGTGGTGGTGACAAATGTTTGAATCGCTTTATGCATGGTACGGACCCCCAAAGAATGGATACCATTCTCCCAATAGGGTCTTTTTTTCATCTTGATATCGATCAAGCGAGCGTAAACATGGGGCGGTTTGCCGCAGGCTCTGCGACACGGCCCGTCAGCAACAGCTCGAGCAGATCGCGCACGCTGCGGATCGCCGTGCCGAACGGCAGCGCTTCGCGCCCGCGGAAGAACAGCCCGTTCGCAACGTCGCCGCGCAACGCGGCCGCGAGCCGCGTGTCGATGCAGAAGTGCCCGAACTTCTCGATGCCGTCGCGCAACCCGCATACGCTCAGGCATTCGAGCGCGGTCGGACAGCGTTGCTTGAACGCACCGAGCTTGCTGCGGATGCGCGCCTCGTTACGCAGGTATCGATCGAGCCAGGGAGTTCGGACCGCGCGCGCCGGCAGCCCCGTCACGCTGACGAATTCGACGATGTCGTCGGGCACCGCATCGGCCAGCACGCGCTTGAAGTTCGGATGCGCATCGCCTTCTTCCGTCACCGCGAACGGCGTCCCGATCTGCACGCCGTTCGCGCCGGCCGCGAGCGCCGCGCGCACCGCGTCGTGGCTGCCGATCCCGCCCGCAACGATCAGCGGGATCGTGTCCCGCTCGAGTCCTAGCGTGGCCATCACCTGCGCCGTCTCGTCGAGCACGCGCGCAAAATCGAATCGGGCGTCGTGCATGTCGTCGATCTGCGTGACGCCGAGGTGGCCGCCCGCATAGGCCGGATGCTCGATCACGATCGCGTCGGGCAGCCGGCCCTTCTTCATCCATTTCTTCAGCACCAGCGCGATTCCGCGGCTGTCCGACAGAATCGGAATCAGCGCGATGTCGTGGCCCTGGGTGAGATCGGGCAGATCGAGCGGCAGGCCCGCGCCCATCACGATCGCGTCCGCGCCCGCGTCGCACGCGACGCGCACGTAGTCCGCATGGGCGCTCACCGCCTTCATCACGTTGACGGCGATCATCCCGCGCCCTTCGCTGTAAGTCTTCGCGAGGCGAACCTCGCGCGCGAGCGCCTCGAGGTTCGCGGCCTCGAGCGTCGCCCGGTCGGGATGCGCGCGACAGCGCGCGAGCAGATCCGCGTGGTGATGACGCAGGTCGATGCTCGCGATCGTGCCGAGCGCGCCCTCGCGCGCGACGGTGCCCGCAAGGCGGTGCGCGGACACGCCTACGCCCATGCCGCCCTGCACCACCGGCAGTAGCGTGCGCCCGCGAATCGTGAGCGGCGGGAAGGGAGTGGGTACGGTCATCTGGAGCCTCGTCGAAACATCGGAACAGCGATGATCGACGATCCACCGGTGTGCATCTTGATGGCCGTCAACAAAAAAACGGCACGCGAGCGTGCCGTGGCGAGCGATGCGGCGTGAAACGCGTCAGGACGGATTCGCCGGCCTGAGCTGCATCGACTTGTATTCCAGGTACTCCTCGAGCCCGTACACGCCGTTCTCGCGGCCGTAGCCCGACTGCTTGTAGCCGCCGAACGGCGCGGCGCTGTTCCAGCTGCCGCCGTTGATGTCGACCTGCCCGGTGCGGAGCCGGCGCGCGACGCGCAGCGCCCGCTCGTCGCTGCCCGCCCATACCGCGCCGCCCAGCCCGTACGGCGTGTCGTTCGCGATGCGCACCGCTTCGTCTTCGTCGCGATACGTGATGATCGACAGCACCGGCCCGAAGATTTCCTCCTGCGCGATCGCCGACGTCGGGTCGACGCGGCCGAACACCGTGGGCTTCACGAAGAAGCCCTTCGTCAGCCCGTCGGGCAGGCCCGTGCCGCCCGTCACGAGTTCGGCGCCGTCGTCGATGCCGCGCTGGATGTAGGCCTGCACGCGCTGCTGCTGCACGGCCGACGCGAGCGCGCCGAGGCGCGTCGTCTCCTGGCGCGGGTCGCCCGCGAGATAGGCTTCGGCGGCCGCCTTCGCGAGTGCGCGCGCGTCGTCGTAGCGCGCGTGCGGCACCAGCATGCGCGTGTGCGCGGAACAGGTCTGGCCTGCGTTGAGGAAGCACGCGTTGACCGTGCCCTTCACCGCCGCCGGGAAATCGGCATCGTCGAGGATCACTGCTGCCGACTTGCCGCCGAGCTCCAGCGCGACGCGCTTGACGGTCGCCGCCGCCAATTCGGCCACGCGCTTGCCGGCGCGCGTCGAACCGGTAAACGACACCATGTCGACCTCGGGATCGGTGGCCAGCACCTCGCCGACCACCGGGCCGTATCCGCACACGAGGTTGAACACGCCGGCCGGCAACCCGGCTTCGTGGATCGCCTCGGCGAGCATGAACGCATTGAGCGGCGCGACCTCGGACGGCTTCAGGACGACCGTGCAGCCGGCCGCGAGCGCCGGCGCGACTTTCAGCGTGATCTGGTTGAGCGGATAGTTCCACGGCGTGATGGCCGCGACGACACCCACGGGCTCGCGCACCACCAGCGAATTGCCGACCTTCGCCTCGAATTCGAACGACTCGGCGAGTTTGGCGTATACCTTCCAGTTGTAGACCGGCGCGCCGACCTGGATCGCGCGCGACAGCTTGATCGGCATCCCGACCTCGCCGGTGATCGATTGGGCGAGCTCCTCGCTGCGGGTCTGCAAGCGCTCGACGATCCTGCGCAGGTAGCCGGCGCGCGTCGCGGGCGGCGTCGCGGCCCACGCGTCGAAGGCGGCGCGCGCCGCGCGGACCGCGTGCCGTGCGTCCGTCGCCGCACCTTCGGGAATCCGGCCGAGCACCGCCTCGGTGGCGGAGTCGATCACGTCGATGGTGCCGGCTCCGGCCGGTTTGCACCATGCGCCGTCGATGTAGAACTGATCGTAGATTTTCATCGCTTCCTGTCTCCCGGAAAACGGCCATTCTAACGACGGTGCGACGGGTGCGGCGACGCGTGGGAAGCCGACGCGGCCGACCCGCTGCGGGCGCGCGGTGGGGCTGCGGTGCGCGCGCCGCCGGCCCCGGGTTCGACCTTCCGAGCCGAGCCCGCGACGCCGGTGCGCCAGGTGGCGCGCATCGTGCTATGTTTTTAGTATCGGCGCCGGCCGCTGCACGCCGCGCCACCCGGAATCGATGCCTTTCGTGAGCGCTGCCATGACCGACGCATCCCGTACCCTCGGCTCGCAAGACCGCCTCGAGCTGCTGTGCTGGCTCACCTGCGGCAATCTCGGCGCGTTTTATCTGAATGAATGCTGGCCGGACGCGGCGTTCCAGGTTCAGGCCGCGCACCGCTGGCTCGACCGCCATCGCCGGCAGTCCGACTGGCTCGCGCTCGCGAAGCTGGCCGCGCTCGCGCAGGACATCGCGAAACGGCACGCGAGCTTCGTCGACGCGTCCTGGGCGCGCGACGCCGTCGAGGAGATCGTCGATACCGACGATCTCGACTACCGCGCGAAACTCGTGCAGCGCGTGTACGAAGACTGCTGCAAGGCGCTCGCCGACAAACGGCTCGCCGACTGAGCGCCGCCGTGCGCGTCACGCGATCGGCAGCCGCTGCGTCGATTTCAGCTGCCGCAGCGACAGGTTCGAGCGAATGCTCAGCACGCCCGGCAGCTTGCGCAACACCCTTTCGACGAAATGGCTGTAGTCGTCGAGATCGGCTGCCACGACCTGCAGCAGGAAATCCGCTTCGCCGGTCGTGTTGTCGCAGGCGAGCACGTTCGGGCTCGCCTGGATCAGGCGCTCGAACTCCGCGGTCACCGCCTCGCTGTGCTGCGTGCAGACGATCTG
Organism: Burkholderia sp. B10; assembly: GCF_004368385.1. Taxonomy (NCBI): domain Bacteria; kingdom Pseudomonadati; phylum Pseudomonadota; class Betaproteobacteria; order Burkholderiales; family Burkholderiaceae; genus Burkholderia; species Burkholderia sp. B10. Next base: position 26,486 of record NZ_PQMX01000002.1, read on the forward strand.
CACGAACGCCATCACGCCGAACCCCAGCTTTCTGCGATCGAGCCGCGCGTGATAGCCGGCGATCAGCCCCGCTTCCTCGAGCCGGCGCAGCCGGCGCCAGCACGACGTCTCGCTCAGCGAGAACGCTTCCGCCAGGCGCGCGTTCGACACGCGCCCGTCCTGCTGCAGCATGTCCAGCATGCCGCGATCGATCCTGTCCAGCTGCTCCATGAAAGCTCCTTGCGGCAATCGCACGATCGTCGCAAGGCTATCTCAGAATCGTGCGCTTCTCAATCGCAAGACGAAAGAACAATCCACCATTGCCGCGCTATATTGAAAGAGTCATTCGACCCAGGAGGAGATCGTGAAAGCAGTCGTTTATGAAGCGTTCGGCGCGGCGCCGCGGCTGATGGACGTGGACGATCCGAGGCCGGCACCCGACGGCGTCGTGATCGAGGTGAAGGCGACCGGCGTGTGCCGCAGCGACTGGCACGGCTGGATGGGACACGATCCGGATATCGTGCTGCCGCATGTGCCGGGCCACGAACTGGCGGGCGTGGTGGTCGCGGCGGGCGCGGCGGTCACGCGCTGGAAGGCCGGCGACCGCGTGACGGTGCCGTTCGTCGGCGGCTGCGGCCATTGCCCGGAATGCCACTCGGGCAATCAGCAGGTCTGCGAGCGCCAGTTTCAGCCCGGCTTCACGCACTGGGGCTCGTTCGCGCAATACGTCGGCATCCACCACGCGGACCTGAACCTCGTGCGGCTGCCCGATGCGCTCGACTTCCCGACCGCGGCGAGCCTCGGCTGCCGGTTCGTGACGTCGTTTCGCGCGGTCGTCGACCAGGGGCGCACGTCGGCCGGCCAGTGGGTGGCCGTGCACGGCTGCGGCGGCGTCGGCCTGTCGGCGATCATGATCGCGAACGCGATCGGCGCGAACGTCGTCGCGATCGACATTTCCGAGCGTGCCCTAACGCTCGCGCGCGCGCTCGGCGCGGCGGCGACCGTCGATGCGTCGCAGGTGACGGACGTCGTCGACGCGGTGAAGGAGATCACGCGCGGCGGCGCACACGTCTCGCTCGATGCGCTCGGCCATCCGACCACCTGCTTCAACTCGATCAGCAACCTGCGCCGGCGCGGCAAGCACGTGCAGGTCGGGCTGATGCTCGGCGAACACGCGACGCCGGCCGTGCCGATGAGCAAGGTGATCGCGCACGAACTCGAGATTCTCGGCAGCCACGGGATGCAGGCGCATCGCTACGGCGCGATGCTCGACATGGTGCATGCCGGCAAGCTCGCGCCGGAGCGCCTGATCGGCAAGGAAATCAGTCTCGGCGAGTCGATCGACGCGCTGATGAACATGGATCGGTTCGAAGGCGCCGGAGTGACGGTGGTGACGGATTTTTCGGGCTGAGGGGGGCTAACGGTTAGCGGTTCACGATTCATGGCCGCCGTGCTCGCATATCTCAACGTGAGCTTCCCTCGGTTTTTCGCCTTCCAACGGTCCTGAGTTATGCAGCCGCATTCTTGTCTGCTGAGCGTTGATCCAGTCCTGAAGATACCTTTCCGGAGACACAAAGCCGAGCGACGAATGACGACGAGTGCGGTTGTAAAACACTTCGATGTATTCGAACAGATCGGCCTTCGCGTCCTGATGCGTCCGGTAGCGCGTGGCGTGAACCCGTTCGTTCTTCAAGCTGTTGAAGAAGCTTTCCGTTGGAGCAATGACGCTCCTATGTCAAGTGGTACGGGCTGAATCGGCTAAGTCGGCAAGAATGAGCGGGTACATCTCCCTGACGATATAACGCTTCAGACAGCGATGAATTTCCTTGTTCGACATTCCTTCCTTGGTCCGTCGCTCGACGTATGCGCGGGTTCTCGGGTCACTGCGCATTCGCACCATGGCAATGGTCCACAAGGCGTTGTTCGCAGCGCGGTCGCCGCCTCGATTCAGGCGATGTCGGACCGTTTTTCCGGAAGATGCTTGCAATGGACTCGTGCCACAAAGCGCGGCGAGCGCGGCATCGCTTTTCAACCGTTCCGGATTGTCGCCTGCAACGGCAACAAGCACTGCCGCCGTTTGAGGCCCAACACCGAATCGTTCCCGAAGCCGTCTGGCATGCTTGAGGGTTAGTTGTTCGAGCATCGCATCGAGCGTCGTGAGTTCTTCCGCCAGCGCGAGATAGCGCTTTGCCAACAAGCGCAGCGTGGTGGCCAGAGTCTGCAACATCGGCGTGTTACCCAACGAGCGCAGCCGTGAGCAGTTGGCAACGCATTCGGCGGTCTTTGTCTTCAGAAGGCGTTCGCGGATGTCCTGCGGCGCGCTCACCAGCAAGGCTCGCAACTGATTGATCGCCTGCGTCTTGGCTTTGACGGCGCTGCGACGAGCAACGGAAACAGCTCGCATTGCTTCGGCCGCCCCAGATTGCTCTTTGGGAATCGCAGTTGCCTTCCCGGCGAGGACCGCACGCGCGGCGTTTTCTGCATCGGTCGGATCGGACTTTCCGCGCGATCGACGCGCAGCCCGATCCGGACGATTGACCTCCAGCACCTCAATCTCGTGATCGCGCAACACGCGGGCAAGGCCTGCGCCATAGGTGCCGGTACCTTCAACGCCAGCCCGACGCAGGTGACCGAGAGAATTCGCCCAGGTCAGCAGCTTGAGATATCCCGCGGTCTCGGCCGGCACCGAAAGGGTTCCAAGGAGTTTTCCTGTTTCGCTGATTACTGCTCCGACATGTGTATCGAGATGCGTGTCGACGCCCAGGATGACTTCGTGTTGTTCCATGCGTGTTTCCGTCGTGGTGGACGCATCGCCAATCCCACTCGCTGGACAGGACACTCACGGTGCAGGACAAAGCTCCTATCAGGTCACAAACGCTGGGCCCGGCAACGCTCGGGGAACGCCGGAGCTCGATCGACAGGTCAATGCCAAGGCAACTCGGCCAATCCCAGCACGGGTCAGATCGATCCGACGTTCGAGGCGTATTCTGAACTGAGTATCCCAACAGTTTCCCTTGCGACTCATTGAGCAGCGCATGCCGTAGGCGCTCAGCTTGCGCTGGAACTCGTGACTCGCGTATTGGCTGCCTCTATCCGAATGGCACAGTGCACCCGGCGCGGGACGGCGGCGGAACCAAGCCATCGTCAGCGCGTCCGTCACGAGACCCGCCGTCATGCGCGGCTTGATCGACCAGCCCACCACCTCCCGGTTGAACAGGTCGAGCACCACGGCCAGGTACAGCCAGCCCTCGTCGGTCCAGATATATGTGATGTCCGAGCTGAACACCTGATTCGGCGCGGCGGGCGTGAACTCGCGGTTCAACAGGTTTGGCGCGACCGGCAGCTTGTGTTTCGAATCGGTCGTCACCCGGTAACGGCGCTTGTGCCGCGCCCGGATGCCATGCTCACGCATCAGCCGTTCCACGCGCTCCTTGCTGGCCGGAAAGCCTCGATCACGGATTTCCTCAGTCATGCGCGGCGAACCGTATGCTCCTTTGACCTCGGCGTGCACCGTCCAGATCAGCGTCAGCAATTGCGTGTCCGTCAGTCGCGTTCGCCCCGACTTGCCGCCGCGCTTCCACGCGCGATAACCGTTCGCGCTGACCGACAACACCCCGCACAGCGACGACAGCGGATACTGCCCGACCTGCTGGTCGATCCAGGCATACCTCACAGCAGGTCCTTCGCGAAGTATGCTGCCGCTTTTTTTGCGATCTCAAGTTCCATTTGCAGGCGCTTGATCTCGGCGCGCATGCGCGAAAGCTCCATCTGCTCCGGCGTAACTGGCTTCGCTCCAGCTCCATTCAGCTTGCCCGACGCCTCGGCCTTTACCCAGTGGCGCAGCGTCTGCTCCGACATGCCCAGTTCCTGGGCCACCACAGCAAAGCCCTGGCCGTCCTTGACCCGCTGCACGGCTGCAACCTTGAATTCCGGCGTGTACGATTGTTTCGGTACCTTGAACATCCCTGATTCCCTTCCTTTCCGTCGAGTTTATACATGACTCGATGGAAGGCGAAATTTCAGGGGAAGCTCAGTATGGACACGCGGGTGCTCGGCCCGTTGTCGAATGAATCTCGTCAAACTCTGCGGTGAGCCGTCGCGTCAGTTCAAGGTCCTCACGCGCACCTGCTTCTTCGAAATGCCACTGCGCAGGAAGGATCGCCGTCGGCAAGCCGCCGAGCTTCACCCGCGCTTCCCATTTGCCCGTTGGGTCGAGTTCGAGCAGCCACGCACGTAGCTCTTTCACCTTTGTCGCAATATTCATGGACTCGGTCCCGAGCATCTCAGTCACGTCCGCACGACTGATCGGCTGCGATAGAAGCGGGATCAACGCCTCCATCTTCTGTGCATGACGCCCGTACAACGGCGTACCGTGCAACCGCGTGAATTCGCGATTGCACGTCCTGCACAAGAAGCGCGGAATTCGCTGACCGCTCAACGCGTTTCGGTATCCTTGAATGCCGACATGTACGGAGCCGCAATGGAAACACGGCGGACGCGGCTCCGAATTTGACGACACCAACGCATCGATATGCCGCTGCAGAAATGCGGTCAGTTCACGATCTTCCTGCGTTGAATGTTGTCGAGAGGTCTTCATTGTCAACATACAAATTGCGCTGCTCACCGCGACCACTCAAAGCTGCACCGTGACCTGAAATCCGACCGTCCAACGTGCTGTCGGAAATCCGGACGTCCTCTCGTCAACACTCGTCAAATCCAGTGAGCGAATTTCGCTACGGCCATCACTGCACTGAACAAAGCCAACGAAAAACAAATTTTCTTGTTGAGCAACCAACGCGGCACCCGCTCACGTTGCGCGATACTCAGTCCCTGAGCGCCAAGGGCGAAGTAGAAAAAAATGCCTACCGCCGCGACCCAACCCACCACGTCGTAAAGCGGTCCAAATATCTGGCTCCCGTACGTCTGCGCCATCGTGTCCGTCCTTGTATCGATGCTCTAGAATTGCGCCGTCACCTGAAACCCGACCGTCACACGCGCAGTGGGAAATCCCGACGGCTTGTAGACCGGCGCACCGGCGAACAGGTCATAGCCGTAGCCGCCGAAATGTGTCGATACACTGCCTTTGACGCCGATCACCGCCCCGGCCAACTGCGTACCGACCAACGCAACCGGCTGCGGCCCCCAAACGCGGCCGTAATCCAATCCCGCATAAATCGCCTGTCCGGTCTGTCCGATCGGCATCTGCAGTTCGTTGCGCCAGTAGAAGCCGCGCGCCGCCGCCAGCATCGTTTCGCCGTCGAAACCGCGAACTGTGTAGCGACTGCCGATCGTCAAGTCATCGATGTAGTACAGCGAGTTCCCGGTATATTGGCCGTGGATGCTCGTCACGTATCGGAACGGCTGCTTCGCGATCGCGAAAGGCACCGACAGGTTCGCATCGAGTACCGCCATCTTGAAACGGTAAGTCGGACCTCCACCGGCAGCAAGAATGTCGTCCCGCGCACCCAAGCCCCCGACGCCCTCTCGGAACGCAAGCGTACCGTCGAACTGCGCCCCGTCGAAATAGTGACGGTCGGTCAGACCGAATTCAAAGAACGTGTTGTTACGACGCTGCTGCGGGATTTCCGTATCTTCGATGAAGCTCTGACCGAAGCGACGGGACAAGCGGACATAGCCGCCGAACACGTCGTTCTGACTGCGGGCAAGCACTCGGGCAAGCTTGAAATCGATCGTCTTCGAATTGCCGCTCGCGACGAACGTTTGATTCACGCCCGCGATTTGCTGGTAGTACGTGTTCGTGTAGGCCGATAACGTTGCGGTCCAGTAGCCCCACGGGATCAAATAAAAACCGTTCCAGCCGTGGGAACCAAGGCGCTTGTCACCGAGTTCAAGGTCTTGGCTCACGCCGACGTTGAAGATGTCATTCAGGCCGAGCGGGTTATCGATACCGAGCGACAGGTTGCCCTGTAACTTGCCGGTCGCGCGTGTGCCTGAGTTGTCGATCGATGCAACGACTGTCCACGGCTTGCCACGCTTCACATCGAGCACGACATCGCTTTCGCCCGGTACGTCACCCGGAACAATCTGCATCGATACGTCTTGGCTCTGTACGCGCTTCATCTGCTCCAAACCTTGCTCAAGGTCGCGCAGGTTCAACAGTTCGCCGTCGCGTGTTGGAAACGCGGTTTTCCATGTGCCGCGCAGTTTTTCATCAGCGAAACGCACGTGACGAATCACACCGGGAATCAGCGAGACTTTCAACGTACCGGACGACAAATCCTGTTCCGGCAGCAATACGCGTGTCGTGATGTACCCACGCGACAAGATGTCTTGCGACAATGCCTTGACGAGTACATCCAACCCTTGCTTGCCTACGCACTGCCCCGTGTAGTGTTCGAGCCATTCACGAGCGAACGCGAAGCGATCCATCGGCAGCGCAGATGCACCCTGCGCTTTCACGCCATCAGGAAGCGAATCGGGCACGCTGACCATGAAATGATCAATGTGGAAGCATGGCTGTTCGCTCGGCAGCGTTGGATAGCCTGCACGTGCTTCGATACTCGAACGGACTCCCGGCGCGGAAACGGTTCGTTCACGCTCGCGTACTTCCTCCTGCTGACGAGCCTGTTGATCGTTGCCAACCGGCTGGACCGACTGTGCCATCGCGCAGGTTGACGCAATAAGCAGCGATCCGGCAAAAAAACTACCCCCTCGGATTTTCTTCTTCATGTATTTGCTTCTCTCGATTACGCGTATCGCGTGACCATCCAAACCCCGATCAAGATGACGACAGCACCGACGACTTGCATCGGCCGCAACAGGGATTCGTGTAGCGCCGTGAACGACAACACCACGAGCATAGAAATCGCCACCATCGTCGGATACGCGACGCCAAGCGTTGTTTTGCGCAGCGCGATGGCGTAAAGGAGAAACCCGACGCCGTAGGCACCGACAGCTGCCCCACGGGCGATCCACGGCAATATGCTCGACTCACCAAGTGTGAGTCCCTTGAGGGCAGCAACTCGGAGCAATATGCTCGCGAGACCACCGAAAAGACCACTTGCGACAACGATCAGCCAGTTCACCGTGCAGCCTCCGCTACTACCGCTAGATCGGACCGCGGACTGGCGTTTATGCGGGCGTCATCGGACGCGCTCGCATCCTCACCGAAAATCGCGTTGAACCGGTTCGCGCCATGTAGAGCAATCAGTACGATGGCGGGAAATACGACCGAAAAGTTTCGCGCCTCATCGCGGTAGCCGAAGAAGAAGAACAGCACCAGCACCGGCAGGAATGCCGCAAAAAAGTAGATACGGTATCGACGTGGCGTTGCGCGCCACGCCGAGCCGAAGAACAACGCAAGCGGCACGAGCATCAACGGATTTTCGAGACTCGGTGTAAAGATGCCTTTTCCGATCAGGTTGTAGAACGACAGGTAGGACATCGGATTGAGCCAGAATTTCAGGTTGTCCCACACGTGAAATTCGACGAAGCCGCCCGCATTTGCCTCATAGCCACTCATGATGAAATGGCGCGTGCCCGCGCAGATCACAAGCTGCAGCACCAACCAACCGACTCGTTTCAATACCGGAACGTCGCGCTCGTGCAGGGAAAATAGCGCGAGCGGAACAAGAAAGAACGTTTCTTTGTTCAGGGAGAAGATGGAAATCATCAACGTGCATGCCGCCATTCGTTTCTTCAGCAGGAAGTAGCACGCACCGAGCACACCAAGCAGTTCGAAGAAGTCATAGTAGTAACCTCCCTGCTGAAACGTGAGTGGATAGACGAAACTGAACGCGGCCAGAAAGCCGACGGAATGTCCGAAGCTCAGTCCATGCAATCGGGCTAGCTTGTAGACCAGCAACAGGGCAAACAGGCTCGACAGCACGATCGCAATGTACGTGAGGTGATAGACGAGCGCCACGGTCGGTGTCCAGTATTCATCGGGCACACTCGTGAAGTAGGCGTTACGCAGCGAATCATGTCGCTTGATTGATTTGAACAGCTTGTCCTGTTTTTCTTGCCCAAGATGTTCGACAATCCATTTCGCGGCTCGTGGAAACGACGAGCGGAACACATATGGCTTCGGCGCATCGCCGTTCATCATGCCGACGAGGCTGTAGCTTGTTGCAAAGTTGCCCTTCTGATCGTCGCGGAACCCCCACTTCAGCAACATGCTGTTCGTGATGTTTCCCGCGCACACGAATAGCAGTACGTAGACGATGGCGAAGCGGCAAAACGCACGCACGCGGTTTCGGTTCTTTTCCGTCATAGGTAATGTGCCGCTCACAGAGCGGGCAAGAAGTGAGCGGCCAGCACAATCGCTACCATTATGCAGAGCATGCCAAAGCTACCGCGGTTTTCGAGAATATGAACGATCGGATCATCGTGCATCGCGCCGCGCACGGTTGCAATCCATAGGCGGCCGAACAGGTAGATCAAGCCGATCTGAACCAACCAGAGCAAGTGAGGAATTGCGTAACGGGCCGCTGTTTCCGGGGCATTAATGAACAGGCCAAATACGACCACCGCAGCGAGTGAAGCTCCGATACCAAACGGCCAGAGTACTTCAAGATCACTCACGCGATAATCCCGACCGGCGACCATGCTCTTGTCGCTCTGACGCAAAAACACCAACTCGGAGCAACGTTTCACAAGCGCAAGACTGAGAAAAGCCAAGACGGAGAATGCGAGGAGCCAGTGACTCACCGGGATTCCCGCCGCAACAGCGCCCGCGATGATTCGATATGTGTACAGCAATGACAATACGACCACGTCGAGCAACACGACCGACTTCAAGCGCCAACTGTACGATGTCGTGAGCACGAGATAGAGCACGAACATTCCAGCGAACTCAACGGACACCGCAAACGCCAGCGCAAACGCCAATGTCAGCAGCAGCGCCGCGCAGCCAACGCCTTCCGTAATCGACAATGCTCCGCTCGCAAAGGGGCGATTACGCTTGCGCGGATGTCTGCGATCGTTGTCCAAGTCCCAAAGATCGTTGCCAATATAGGTAGCAGATGCGCCAAGCGACATTGACAAAAACGCAAGCGCAAGCATAACGACCTTTTCGATATCGAAGAATGCGAAGGCCGTCAGCAATGGGACGAATAGCAACAGGTTTTTCAACCATTGGTGGACACGTAGCGCTTTGCACCATGTCACCAAGTTGGCGCGAGCATTCGAAAACTCCTGTTCCACAGGAATACTGCTCCGGACGTTTGCAGCGACATCGTGAGAAACGCCAGCTAGAACTGCCCCGTTCGCACCCGCCCAAACCGGTAAATCGGCTTTGCTGTCGCCCGCGTAGACAAAGTCGCCGCCGATCTGTTGTCGAATGGCTGCCAGCTTGGCCTCTCCCTTGAGGTTCGTCTCGTCGCAGGTGGCGATGACAAGATCGAACAGGCCAAGATGCGAATTCACTCGCTCAGCAATCGAACGATGCGCGGCAGTTGCGAGGACGATCTTGCGACCACACTCGCGTTCGTGGACGAGGTAGTCGATAAGCGATTCGCGATACGGGAGCATTTCCGCTCGAAAATCGGCGTGCTCCGCAATCTTGGCCTTGAACACAGCGCGACCGCTCGCGAGCCAGAAAGGCAGGCGCAGTAGGTTTGCAGGCTTATGCTTGACGACACGTATCACAGATTCCATCAGCGTATCCGAAACCGTCAACGTGCCATCGAGATCAACGACGAGCGGAAATTTTTTGGTCTCTTGCATTTCTTTCAATTTATATTTAATGAGCCGCGATACTGCATAGCTTTTCCAACATTTCTCCAAACATACATTTTTCCACGAAAATTTCTTTTTTCACTTTTTGCCCCCTCGCAACATGATCCGAACCAAGATCGTTGAGACCGGTAACGAATTCACCCAACGTAGAGCAGGCAAACCATACACTACTTTGACAATCAGTCGTCTGTCCAAATTGCTGCGCGTGAACCAACACTTGCATCCGCATAGATGGAACGTACTCATCCGCCTCGATCATACCGAAGCTTAGCTGAAACGGTTTCCCGATCAGAATGATCATGTACCGATCTGCACAAGACGCAATGCCAGTCACTGTCTATAGTCTTCGAACTCCCACTGCATCACTCGAGAAATCTTTGCTGCCAAATCAGACCAATCCTTCTCGTCTAACGAGGCAACAAATTCACTAACGTGGTCAACGATGCTTTGCGGGTCGTAGCCATCATTGACTATCAGCATGTGGCGGCCCCATGACATATAGGCAAGATTTTTCTTTAGCCATTCCGGCGTACAAATCATGATGCGGAAACAATCGCCACCATCACTATCGATTCTGCCAATAACAAAGGTCATCCATAGACCGAAGCAATGCCGATCCTCCGGCACATATTCGAAAACGTCAACCGTGCCACCAAGGTCCACGGACTTCACTTTTGCTTTCATTGATGTACATTCAAATGGCCGTTGCTGACCATCTGCCCATTTTTGAGTTGTTGGAAGTTCGCCTGCGTCCCAGTGATCGCAAAGGGACTATCTTTCGGCGTCGGTGGCCGATACGTGCGGGTACCGTCAGCACTTACAAGCCCTCCCGGAACGCCGCTCATAGGACGTGCCCCATCGCCGACCCAAATTTCGCCGAGACGTGCGGCGTCTGCATAGGTACCAGTACCAATCGAAAAATTCGGATTGCCGGTGCCATCGCCCATGATCGCCTTCGCCAATCGAGCGTCTTGCGCTGCTATAGCAGCTAGATTCGCTTGATTCAACTGACCGCGAAGACCTATTGCCGAATTGTAATCAGCCGTCCCGCCAGATGTAAGATATCCAGTCCGATTTCCCGTCGTGCTCGGCAATTGCGGACCCGACGTGCCCTTACCGAGTCCCATCGGCGCATCGCCGCCACCGCTGAACATCATCGACGCCAAGGCAACTTGCATCGCCTGCTTGCTGCCGACAACTTCCTGCGGCGTCATCAGGTTCTCGGCTGACGCGCGTTCCACGACGGCCATCCACAGGGAACCGAGGTTCATCGCCTCCTGATTCGACAGATTGCCCTGTCCTTCCAACTGGTTCAGCACTGCGAGCTGCGCGTCAATATCAGCTCGCGTCAGCGCACCCTTCGGCTTTCTCAACGCATCGGCAACGCTCGTCGCTGCCGCCTGAACGCGCGGCGTTGTGCCCTTCACGAAATTCGCCGCATTATTCTCCGATTCGATCAAAGCAGCAATCGACGCTGTTGACGCGTCACCGCCCAACGCGGAAGTCGTACCGGCCACAATGGATTGCACGAGTCGTTCGCGGTCGAGCTTGTCTTGATCCGTCAACGTCGATGCCTGTGTGCCACTCAGGCTATCAATCAGGTCATTCAGCACCACGCTTGCTGCCGCACCGGCTGCGCCCGCTCCACAATTACCACCTGCAGCAGCAGCGCCCGCGCAACCAACGAGGCTTTGAAGCGCCGTACGCGCTTTCTCGCTATCGAGCAGATCGGCGATGCCCTTTACTTGCTCGGTCGCGAGACTCTGCAAGTAGTAGGCTGCAGCACTCTGCATCATGGAACCAGCAGCACCAGCCACGTTACCGCCAGCTGCAGCAGTGATAGCCGTCAATACTCGACGCCCGGTGCCGCCCTCTGCCCAAGTCGCATTGTCCTGAATGATCTGCGTCAACTGCGCGATCTTCGCTGTGTCCTGCTGATCGACAGGCTTCGCTCGTTCGGCATCGAGCGCTGCACGAGCACGGTCAGCTTCCGCCGCACGGTTCGAAATGAACGTGCTCGCCTGATTGATGAAGTCGCCAGTGATATCGAACCCGGCCTGAATCTTGTCCTTATCGAAGATCGGCGCGAGCGCCCCGCCCGTGTTCGACGTGTCGCGGTTGGTGCTTGCGACCGTTTCATCCGCCGTTTTTCCGGTCAACTGCTGCTGTTTCGCGCTGTCGGTGATCGTCAACGCGCCGCCGCTCACACCACTGCGCGTGGTCGAACTGGCATCGCCGGACGCACCCATGACGACCGGCGGACTTGCGGCCCAACCGTTCGAACCATAGCCGCCAGAGAACCCGGCTTGCGCGGCGCTGTACGTCGCATGATTGTCGATATCGCTCGATGTGAGCGTACCGGTCGTGAGGCTATTTGCGCCAGACTGCGCGGCTTTGTCGCTGCTCGCGATCACACCGCCCTTCAGGTCAGTATTTCCTTTCACGTTGACCTGAAAGCCGTCGTCGCCCGCTTTGAGGCCCGACTGTTCGCCCACCGCCGCGTAGTCGCTGTTCATCTTCTGCTGACTGATGCTCACCGAACCGGTAGACGTGCCGCCGCATATAGGCGGAACGCACACAGACACGGATACGCCAGCGCTTTGCTGCTTCGAGTCGTATTTGCTCGTGTCTTGCAGGCTTTGAACGTTCAGGTTGCCGCCCACGTCGGCGACGACCTGCTTGCCGGATGCAACCGCGCCGACAAGGTTCGTATCGTTGCCGGAAGTGAGCGTCAGTTTGTCGCCCGCCGTCACGTGCGTGTTGGTGTACGTCGTATCGCTTCCGTTGCCGTGGCCCTTGTTGCCCGAAACACCGAGTTGGAACGACAGGCCATTTTGCTGACCGACACCGAGCGTCGCACCGATACTCGCGCTCGATCCGCTGCTCGTGCTGTGCTGACTGTCCGTGTTCTGCGCCGCTTGCAGGTTAATGTCGCCCTGCGCGTTCAACGCCGCGTTATGGCCCGCGCTGAGCGTGCTGCCGACCACGTTGATATCGCTGTCGGCTCCGGCACCGGTTGCAAGAATATTCAGGTTGTGGCCTGCGGATACCGTACTGCCGACTGCCGTATTGGACGACGCCGACGAACTGCTGTTGCTGTGGCTCGTGCCAATTGAAACGGTGATACCGGTTTCGCCCGGCGATGCGGAATTGCCCGTGACGGAATCGTAGATATTCTTCGCTCCGAGCACGGCGGTTGCGGCGGTCAACGCTTCAAGCCGCCCATCGCCCTTTGCCTTACCCGCATCCTTGCGAATGGTGTTCGCCGTCTGCACGGCGGAAATCACCGGATCGACCAAACCGGCGGAAATTGCCGTCTGGCTGAACGACTGCTGCTCGTTCTGCGTGGCAGTATTTCGCGCCTCGTCAATCGTGATCTTCGTGGCTCCAAGATTAATGTCGTTCCCGGCGTGGAGCGTGCTGCCCGTCACGTGCAAATCGTTGCCCGCGCTGACGTTCAGATTGCCATTTAGCGAGCCAATCACGCTACCGCTATTCGTGACCTGCGTGGCTTGCTGTGCGTCAGTCGCTTTGCGCACGCCGATGGTGTAACCCTGCAACCCGCCGTCAAGCTGGTTCAGCGGATTCAGGCCAGAGAGAAACCCATATTCGCGCTTCGAATAATAGCTTTCCGACGTTTGTGTGTCCTGCGACGTTGTAATCGTCACATTGTGCGCGGCGCTCAGATTCACGTCGTTCGTACCCACGACGTTGCTTCCCTGCACCGTCAAATCCTTGCCTGATTTGATGTTCACGGTGTCGCCGGAAATCGTACTGCCAACGCCGATATTCGCGTGCGTGTTCTGCATCGTGTCCGTGGTGGAACCGGAAACGAAGCTGCCGCGTTTGGCTTGCGTCTGAACGAAACTATCGTGCTCTTCGCGACCTTCGTTAACGATGGCATTGCCTGTCGCCGCGATGCTGGCCGCGCCCGTGCCGTTATCCTTTCCGTTCGTGACACCTGCCGTCAACGACGAGCCGGTCAACGTCACATTGCCCTTGTTCGCGTCGGTGCTCACTGCTGCGAGTGTGGCATTCCCTCCGGACGAGAAAGTCGTGCCGATCGCACGCTCATCGTAAGTGCGATCGACTTCCTTACGCGTCTTGTCGTCGGTCGCGACGTTGTTGTAGCGTGCGGTGTCGGTCACGGTCGTTGCCGCAAGATTGCCGCCAGCAATAACGCTCAGGGCATTTCCGGCCGTTACGTCTGCGCCCTTGAATGTCGCATCGTTGCCGCTTTGAATCCCAAGATTGCCATTCGCGGAAATTGCACTCGTCTCGTTGGTCGTGCTGTTTTCTTCCCAATGGTGATTCGCATTCTTCGTCACGGATTGCGAAGTGTTCGCCTGAACCGTATCGACGTTGATATCGTGGCCTGCCGTGATCTGCGCGTTGCCGCCTGCCGTGATATTCGCACCGTGCACATTCAGATCGTGACCGGCGCTTACCATCATGTCGCCCGTCGATGCAATCGTGCCTTGTTGACCGAGCAGGCTCGTGCTGACTTTGCTTGCGCCCGATGCACCGGTCGCGCCCACCGAATCAACCAGCGTCGTATTGACGATATCGCGGCCCGCCAGCACGGCCACCCGATTGCCGGTAATTTGACCGGACGCATTGACCACATCGTTGCTCGCCGAAACGACCGTCGTGCCGTTCTTGCCGCTGCTCGAAATCGTACCGCCACGATTCAAAATATCCGTCGCAGTCAGCACGGTTTTTGTGCCGCCCTTGATGACACCCGTGTTGGTCGTGCTGCCCGTCGTGTGAATCTCGACGTCGTCCGCTGCGATCAATGCACCGGTGGGTTGCAGGTCGTTCGCGTGCGTTTGCGCCATGTAGACGACCGGGACCAACACGTGCGTCGTGCTGCCGTCAGGCAAGGTCACGGTCTGATCAACGAGCCAAACGATATCGCTCGTCAGCGCGTCCATTTGTGCGGCCGTCAGCGCCATACCGGGCACCAAGCCAAATTCCTTCGCGTAGTTCGCGCCGTTCGTCATCAGCGCCCGATACTCGTCCTCCGCGCTCGCGTAACCCGGCAGGAAGGTGCGCCCCGTCAGTTGCGTAATCTGATTGCGCACCATCTGCTGCTCATACATCCCGTCGCCCAAGCGCTTTTCGATGCTCGCCGGGTTCAGGTTCAACTGGCCGAGCATGTAGTCGCTCGAAATGAAATTCGTATAGCTCGTCAACCGCGGATCGGTGACGATCAAATACGGTTGTCCTGGCGCGGAATGAATCGAGTACATGCCGCTGGTCGGCAACGTGATCGACAAAGCGCCGGTCGGGCTTGCGACCGATTGCAGGGCCGGGACCGAGGTCGATCCGCTGGCCGCGCCGACCTTGGACGGATTGCTGCCCGATACACCTTGATTGGCCGCGTTGTTGCCAAGCGTGCCTCCCGTCGCACCCGTCGCCGAATTTTGCGCGGCGACGTTCTGGTTATTGACGCTCCGGCCGGTGATCGATACCGACTGATTCGCGATGATCGTGCCGCCCGTGCCACCGATCGCGACCGGCGTGTAGACAACCGGCGGTTCGACAACTGTGCCGCGATCCTGCGTCGTATCTTCGTTCCATGCGTACATCGACACGATGTTGTCGGTCTGATATTGATACAGCGTCCGACCGACGTTGTTCACGATCGTGTCGCCATAACTGCCGCTACCCACAGAGCCGTTCTGTTGCGTGCTGCCGATTTGAATCGACTTGCCGGCCGTGATCGCGCTGTAGTCGTTATTGATCGTGCCGACGTTCGCCATCGTGATACTGCCGCCCGCGACGAGCTGCGCTTGTTGCGCCTGGCTCGTTACCGTGTCTTGCTGCGTCGTGGACGTGGTATCGCGCCAGATTTCGACACGCTGATAGCCGTTGTGACCGTCGCTGCGCGTCTTGTATTCCGTATCCGGGACGTAGTTGACGTGCGGGTCGTATGCGTCCCAATAGTTGACCGTAACCGACCCGTCTGCGTTGGTCGTCAGTGTGTTGTAGTAAATCGTCTGCTGCTTGCCGTTCACGTTCACGACCAGCACCTTGTCGGTCGCGTTCGGTCCGGACGTTTCCGATACAACCTGCGCAGGGCTATAGCTTGAAGTGAGTGCCGTTTTATAACCGTTCACCCACATCGCTTGCGAACAGCCGCCGTTCGGGTCCGCGTTCATCGTCGCGCACACGATGTATTTCTGCCGCTTGGTTTGGTGCGAGGTGGTCGTCCCGGTCGTTACAGTCGTGACCGTCGGCGCAGGGCGCGAATTGGTGAACGTGCCGGCCGCAAGTTCGACATTCCCCTGTGCTTCGATCGTGGATTGATCGTTCAGTACACTCTGCGTGCGGTTCGCAAGCAAGCCGTTTGCGTCGCGCTGACCGTTCGCCGCGATATTGATATCGCCGACGCTAAACAGGTTCGCGCCGCCCGTATTCGACAACTGACTCGTTGCGTACAGGTTCAATTGGTTAGCTGCGGCGAAGACAGCAGCGGCCCCGGTGTTCGTAATCGTGTTGGCGTTCGAAGTGACGTTGGCACCGATCACGGTGCCCGTGTTGTTCAACGTCGCGCTGTTGGTCACGACGGTATCGCCTTCGATCCGGCCTGCGTTGTCGATCGTGCCGCCATTTGCGTTGACCGTCGTCGTCGCGGAATTCAAATCCGCGCCGCTCTGGTTGTCGACGTTCGCCGCGTTCACCGTGAGCGCGCCATTGGCATCCAGCACGCCTTGGTTCGTCAGCTTGCCCGACGTGGTGAAATTCACGTTGCCGTTCGCATGCAGTCTGTTCGTGGCCGTCTGCGTGTAATCGCTCCCGAGCGTGATCGAGCCGTTGCGACCGGCGATAATCGAACCGTCGCCGGACAGCGTGCCGGTGCTCAGCGTCAGGTCCTGATCGCTACCGATCGCGCCATTCTGGTTCGCAAGGGTGCCCGTCTGAATCGATACGCTGCCGCCGCTGCCTGCGTCATTACCAATTTTGCCCGAAGTATCGTCGATCGATGCGGTGTTCAACGACAGCGCGCCGTTTGCACGAACGGAGCCGCCCTGATTCGAAAGGGCTGCATTCGCACCGTTCAACGTCAGATTATTTGCCGCCGACAGCACGCCACCGGCGTTGTTTACGTTGTTACTTACTTTAAGCGTCAGGTCATGCCCCGAAAGCGTCTGACCGCCTTGCGCATTCGTGAGCGTTTGCGCGGTCAGCGTGACATCGCCGTTTCCGCCAATCGTACCCGCACCCGCCTTACCTGACGCGTCGGTGTTCGTGATCGACGCGCCGCCATCGATCGTCGTTGCACCGCTGCCGATATTCGCGATACGTCCGTCGCTGTTGTCAACGCTGGAACCCGAGACGGCGAGCGTGGATGTTGCGCCGTTCGCTTCAATTTGGCCGGAGCTATTAATCACGGCACCTTGCGCGCGCAGCGACAGATTCCCGTTCGCCTGAACAAGACCAGCGGCATTCGCAATTTGACCGTTCGACTGCACGGACAGCGATTGCGCCGCCAACAGCGATCCATTCGAATTATCGACGCTGCCTGCCGACACCGAGACGTCCCCGTTGCCGCCAATGGTGCCGCCCGCTGTATTCGTCAGCGCGTTTGTCGTCGTGACGGACAACGTGCTCGCGCCCACGTTTTTAAGTGAGCCTCCATCATTCGCGAGACTATCGGCCGCTACAGAAACGCCATTGTTCGCTTCGAGCGTGCCCGCACGGTTATCGACAGCGCCTTGAGCCTTCAGCGTAATGCTGTCCGCACCGACGTAGCCGCCCGCAGGGTTATCGAGCGACTGCACGTCGAGCGCCGCCTGTCGCTGCGCGGCCAGCGTCCCGGCGCTGTTCGAAACAGCAGCCGCCTTCAGGCTCAACGCGCCATTTGTCGCGATCGTACCGCCCTGATTCGACATCGCACCGGTCGCGATCGACAACGTACCGCTGCCTGCGTGAGTAATTTTTCCGTGGTCGTTGATCAGCGTCGCGGGCGTCAGGTTCAGGTCCGTGCTGTTGGTCTGAATAACGCCGCTGCTCGAATTATCGAGCGTGTTCGAGACGGCAATATTCATTGCGCCGGTCCCGGTTTGTGTAATCGAGCCGCCGTGGTTCGACAAATTCGTCGCCCCGAGCGACAACTGTGCTGCCTGCACCGAACCCGCATCATTTCTCAGCGACGCGGCATTCACCGTCGCGGATTGTCCGGCCGCGATGCTACCCGACCCATTCGTCAACTGCGCACCGGCATTGATCGTCGCATTTCGACCGGCGGACATCGCACCGCTGCCGTTATCGACAGACTGCGCACCGACTTGCAGGTCCGTCTGCGCGGTAATCGCACCGTGGTTAGCAACGGTTCCGGCTTGCACATTGACGCTGCCATTTCCACCGATCACACCGCCCTGCGCACCCGCTGCGGTCGCTCCTGCGGCATTGACCAATTGCCCGGTCGTCGCGATCGACAAACCGTCACCGTTCAACGATGTAACGCGACCGGCCGAATTTTCCAACGAGTTTCCCGAAATATTCATTCCGGCCGCGCTCTGGATCGTGCCTTGGTTGTTCGCGATCGCACCGCCGCGCACCTGCATCGCATTTTCGGAAACCAGCGTGCCACCCTGATTCGCGATTGCGCCGTTCGACTGCACGTTCAGCGGGCCTTGCGCCGATACCTTGCCGCCTTGATTCGAAATGCTGCCTGCGGTCAACGTTGCGTTGCCTTGGCTCGACAGCGTGCCGTGATCGTTGATCAACGCACCCGCTGCGTTCGCATTGAGAGCGCCCTGCGCACTCGTCGTCGCATTAGAAAGGTTCACGTCCCCGGCGTTCGCGTTCAGCGACAGATTGCCGTTCGCAGCCGTCTGGCTACCTGCGAGATTGATTGCGCCACCAGAAATCGACGCGTTACCACCTGCAACGTTCTGACCGGTTGCCGTCAGTTGGCCGCTGCTCGAAAGATTCAGGTCACCGCTTTTCCCGACAGAACCGTCGTTATTCACACCTGCGCCGAGCGTCCCGGTGGAATTGATGCTGCCTGCGGTGACCGTGGTATTTTGCTGCGCGGCCAGCGTGCCGCTGTTCGACAACGTACCAACTGCTGAAACGTTTGCGCTCTGTTGCGTATACGTCGTGCCGGTGTTTTGAATGCTGTTCGCGGTTGCGGCAAGATTCCCGCTCGCAGTCGTCTTGCCTGCGAGTACAAGCTGGCCGTTCGATTGCAGCGTCAGGTCGCCTGCTTGCGCTGCAATTGTTCCAGCATTCGAAACACCTACCCCGAACTCGTTGCTTACGAGAAAGACGCGATTGGCGTACATGCCGCCTAATTGGGCTACGTCGATCGCAATGGCAGGCGCGGTACCGTCACCGGCAATCGGCGTTGCCGCAAGTGTGTCGTGATTAACCTGGTTCGCCCCGGCGATTACGTTCAGATTCTTGGCATAAATGGCTGCGTTCGCCTGTACGGCGCGGGCAATCAGATCGACTTGATCGACGTTCGATGTATTCAGACCTCCTCCGCTCACTGCAATCAGGCCGCGCGATACATTAAATCCAGAAAGTGATCCGTCAGCACCGTAATACGGCGTACCAGTCGTCAGTGTCGCGCGTGATGTATTGATAAACCCACCACCATCAACCAGAATACCAGCGCTATTTGACAGTATTACTTCGGCGCGATTTCCTCCTACCTCAACATAACCACGAAGCTGAGAAGGCGCATTGCTGTTGACTTGGTTGACGATAATTCGCGCGGACTGGTTAGGGCCGAAGTTCGGGTTGCCGTTAATGTAGCCAGCTTGCTGCGTGTTCACCAACGTGGGCGAATTATTGAGAATTGCACCGTTTTTCTGTACATCGAACTGATTGTACGTATTCACGGACACGCCAGCGCCAGACGGTGCGGCAATATTCACTTGCGGCAGACCGTTCTGCGTCTGGATCACGTGCGTTGGCGTACCCGGCGTCGGTACGATCTGCGCCATGCTCGGCAGCGGCACACCGAACAGCAGCGCGGCGGCCATCGCGATCGGTTGCCAAACAATACGCCCTCCGTGCAAGCCCGATGGCGTGCTCACGCCCTGAGAATTCCCGGCTGCATGCGGCGAAGTACCGTTTTCCTGAACGACCATCATCGCGCCGCGCGCGCGATTGAATACAACCCGATAGCGTTTCTTGTTCATCCTTCGTTGACGCGCACTGCGCCCCTGCTTGCAATCCTGTTTGAATTCAACGTCGATAGGACCGGACACAATTTGCCGTCTGATCTTGAACGCGCTTGGAACGGATAGTCAGAACGACAATGCCTCTCATGCATGTCGCGATTGCGAGCCAGCGCTCGCAACTCCCTCTCTTATCCACCGCGCGATCCTAGCAGAAGCGACAACCGCACACTGTCAGAAATGATCAATACATGACGCGCGAAACATCGATTTTCCTCTTCCCTAGCACCGGATATTTTAAAAAATCATCACCAATTAAATTTTTAAAACGCTTTTAAAATGTCAAATAAAGACAAGATGTGATTTTATTAAGATGGGCACCACGCAGTCTGAGGCGGGATGCTGACGGCGAATACAGCGAACAACAATGGTCAGACGCCAATGGTCTGACGAGCAGCGCTCAATTCGAGATAAGCGACAACAATTTCAAAATTCCGATTGTTGAGAATGTATAAATCCGGCCAAGAAAATACGAATCCTCGAGCTTCCGAACTGAAATGCTGGTCGCTGGACAAAAGAATTTTGCATGCCGTTGCGGCTACGCAACACCTGACGCGATCCGTCGCGCCGAAGCCGCCGCGACGCCTGCAATCGCCGGCAACTGTCTACTTGCGCGACTTACCGCGCGCACCACCTTGCATGCGCTCCGGTGAAGCCAACGGCGGGTGTCCGACGAGTAGGTACTTCGCCCAAAGTGAAAAAGCCCATACCGGCAATCTGCCAATATGGGCTTCGGAGTTCACAAAGCACGCCTTGCGTGCTCTGCTATGCGCTCGCTAAGAAAGCGTCACCGGAAAGTCGACTGTCCCAACGGGACAATCCGGGGCACATGACCGGTGCCTTGGGACACTTACTCCTGCCCCTGGCTCGCGAGGAACTCCTCGTAATTCCCGCCGAAGTCGAACAGCGTGCCGTCGGTACGCACTTCGATGATCCGGTTCGCCAGCCCGCTCACGAACTCGCGGTCGTGCGACACGAAGATCAGCGTGCCTTCGAACTGCTCGAGCGCGATCTGCAGCGACTCGATCGACTCCATGTCCATGTGGTTGGTCGGCTCGTCCATCAGCAGCACGTTGTGGCGGCCCAGCATCAGCTTGCCCCAGATCATGCGGCCCTTCTCGCCGCCCGACAGCACCTTCACCGACTTCTTGATGTCGTCCGCCGAGAACAGCAGGCGGCCGAGCGTACCGCGCACCATCGTTTCGTCGTCGCCGTCCTTGCGGTACTGATCGATCCAGTCCATCAGCGTGATGTCGTCCGGGAACTCCTCGTAGGTGTCCTGCGGCATGTAGCCGACGTTCGCGTTCTCGGCCCACTTCACGGTCCCGTGGTCGAGCGGCAGATTGCCGAGCAGCGCGCGCAGCAGCGTCGTCTTGCCCGCGCCGTTCTCGCCGATGATCGCGATGCGCTCGCCCGGCTGCACGGACAGATTGAAATTCTGGAAGATCGTGCGCTCGTACTTCTTCGTGATCTCCTCGGCCACCACCGCGACGTTGTGCAGCTTCTTGTCGAACTCGAAACGAATGAACGGGTTCTGACGCGACGACGGCTTGAATTCCTCGATCTTGATCTTGTCGATCTGCTTCGCGCGGCTGGTCGCCTGACGCGCCTTCGACTTGTTCGCCGAGAAGCGGCGCACGAAGTCCTGCAGCTCGGCCACGCGCTCCTTCGCGCGCGCGTTCGCCGCGGCCTGACGCTCGCGCGCCTGCGCCGATGCGAGCATGTAGTCGTCGTAGTTGCCCGGCCAGACCTTCAGCGTGCCGAAGTCCATGTCGGCCATGTGCGTGCACACCGAGTTCAAGAAGTGACGATCGTGCGAGATGATGATCATCGTCGAGTTGTACTCGTTGAGCGTGTGCTCGAGCCAACGGATCGAGTTGATGTCGAGGTTGTTGGTCGGTTCGTCGAGCAGCAGCACGTCCGGCTTCGAGAACAGCGCCTGCGCGAGCAGCACGCGCAGCTTCCAGCCCGGCGCGACGTCGGCCATCGTGCCGTTGTGGAACTTCTCCTCGATGCCGATGCCCAGCAGCAGCGCGCCCGCGCGCGCCTCGGCGTCGTAGCCGCCGTATTCGGCGAACTTGCCCTCGAGCTCCGCCGCGTGCATGTAGTCGTCGTCGGTCGCCTCGGGGTTCGCGTAGATCGCGTCGCGCTCGGTCATCGCGGCCCACATTTCGGTGTGGCCCATCATCACCACGTCGAGCACGCGCACGTCCTCGTACGCGAACTGGTCCTGGCGCAGCTTGCCCAGGCGCACGTTCGGCTCCAGCGCGACGTTGCCGCCGCTCGGCTCGAGGTCGCCGCCGAGGATCTTCATGAAGGTGGACTTACCGCAGCCGTTCGCGCCGATCAGACCATAGCGGTTGCCCTCGCCGAATTTGACCGAGATGTTCTCGAACAAGGGCTTCGGCCCGAATTGCATCGTGATGTTGGCAGTAGAAAGCACGGCAGGTCCCGTAAGAGAGAAATCGACGGAAAACCGTGTATTTTAGCAGGTGTCGGCGAAACTGCCGACCGCACCGTTCCGGCCCCGCCAGCCGGCGCGCTGCGCCGCGCGCCCGGCCGGCCGTCGCGTCACTTGCCGGCCTTCTGCGCGTGCTTCTGCTCCGTCTTCGCGTTCATCTGCCCGAACAGCTCCGAGCACGGCACGTCACGGTTGTTGCTCGGCGCGATCAGCGGAATCAGCGCCGCGAACGGGTTGATCAGCCCGAGCCCGACCATCGCGCCGGCCCGCAGCGCGAGCGCGCCGGCGTCGACGCCGACCTTCGGGTTCTTGAACGTGCCCTTCGCATACAGCGGCGAGCGCAGCGAGAACACCCGGAAGCCCTTCGTATGCGGATGGATCTTCAGGTCGATCGACTCGTCGCGCAGATTGATCGGGCCGTCGACGTTGATGAGCGCGTCGTCGGTGTCGAGTGCGAACACCTTCGGGTCGAGCATGCCGTCCTTCGCGACGAAATCGATCGCCGCGCAATTGATGTTGACGTCGCGATTGCCGAACAGCTTCTCGTAGACGACGTTCGCGACGTTCAGCCCCGCCGCCTCCATCAGCAGGCGGCTGATGCGGCCGTCGGTGACGAGCGCCTTCACTTCGCCGGTCGACGTCGCGGCGAGCGCGGCCGGCGAATTGCCGGTCGCCGACAGCGACGCGTCGCCGTTGATCTCGCCGAGCGCGGTCTGCATCACTTTCTGCGTCGGGAACAGCTGCTTGAGCTTCAGGTGCCGCGCGGCCAGCGTGAAGCGGCCCTTGAGCGGCGTGCGGCTGCCGTCCAGCCGCGCATCGGTCGCGAGCGTGCCGCCCGCGACGCCGAACTGCAACGGCTCGAGCGACAGCACGCCGTCCTGCAGCAGGATGTGCGTGTACAGATCGGTGATCGGCAACTGCGGGCTCTTGATCAGCTTGCGGCCGGTGAACTTCACATCGGCGTCGATCGCGCTCCAGCGCTCGGTGCGGAAGGTCGCGACCGGCAGCACGCGGTCGGCCGGCTGGCGCGTCGTGTCGCCGCGCTTGGCCTTGCTCGCGGCGGTGTCGGCGCCAATGACCGGCGCGAGGTCGGAAAACTGCAGCAGGTTCGACACGAGCTCGCCGGACAATTTCGGCCGCGGCTCGCGCTGCGCCCACACGAGCGTGCCGCCGAGATCGCTGCCGCCGACGCGGCCGTTGAAGTTCTCGTAGCGGAACGTGCTCGCATGTTGCTTGAAGTTGCCGATCAGACGGCCTTCGGTCGCGTACGGCGGCGTGTCGGGCAGCGTGATGCCGGTGAGCTGATAGAGATGCGACATCGACGTGCCCTGCAGCCACAGGCGCAGATCGATCGCCGCGAGATGCATCGGGTCCGTCAGCGTGCCGACGATCGCGAGCCGCGTGTCGCCGGCCTTCACGTCGGCTTGCAGCGGAAACGGCTGCGTCGCGTTCTCGACCGCGAGCACGCCGCCGACCTTGCCGGTACCGCTGACCGGCACGCTCTTGTAGCGGCCGTCGACCTTGAGCCCGAACGCATAGGTCGGCCCGGACGACTGCGCGGACGCGGTGGCGCCCGAGGCAGCGCTCGCACTAGACGCACCGGACGCAGCGGACGCACCGGACGCCTGCACGACCGCTGACGCAGACGAAGCCGAAGCCCCCGAAGCAGCCGCCGCTCCGCTCGCCCCCGACGCTGCATCGGCATTGGCCTTCGCGCTGAGCTGCGCGGCGCCGCGCTTGCCGACGCGCTGCGCGGACGCGGCGCGCGACGTCTGTTCCTGCTGCTTGAGCACGTCGCCGAGCGGTATCGGCTTGCCGAGCGTATCGACCGCGATCGTCAGATCGGCTTTCGTGATCGCGTCGCGATAGACGATCGTGCCTTTGGCGAACGCAAAGCTCTTGAGCCGCACCTGCCACTTCGACGGTTGCCCCGACTGCTTGAATTGGAAGGTCCACGTGTTGCGGCCGTCGGCGAGCCGCTCGAGGTCCACCGCGGGATTGACCACGTCGATCGACGGAATGACGATCTGATGCGCGAACAACGGCAGAATCGCGAGATCGAAATGCGCCGCGTCGAGCGTGACGAACTTCTGGCCTTGCGCCCAGTCGGGATTGCCGATCTCCAGCTGCGTCGCCGACAGGCTCGGCCACGGCACCCACGCACGCCAGCCGGTTTCGCCGATCGGGCGGCGCCAGCCGAGCTTCAGATCGCCGTTGATCGCGAACGGACGGCCGAGCGCCGCGCTCACGTGTTCGTTGACCCACGGCTTCGCGCGGTTCCAGTCGAACGTGAAGATGAAGATGCCGGCCGCCGCGATGATCACCGCGACGATACCGACGATCCATGCAGCCGATTTGCCGATGGTGCGGGCGAGCGTCATGGCGGTTCCGTCGTTGTTCTGCAGAGTTGGCGCGCCATGTCGGGCCACTTGCGCGAGCGCACAGAGCACGACACCGGCGGCTTTTCAATCGGTATTATGGCGCACGCTCGCGCCACGCTTCGGCGCCATTAACGCTTTTTTTCATTTTCGACATGACCGCCCCGACCGCTCTCATCGACGCGCAGCAGATCACGCGCCGCGACGCGACCAACGGCAAGACGCTGCTGGCGCCGACCGACCTCAGCGTCGCCGCAGGATCGCGAATTGCTATCACGGGGCCATCGGGCTCCGGCAAGAGCGTGCTGTTGCGCGCCCTCGCGCTGCTCGATCCGCTCGATGGCGGCCAGCTCCTCTGGCGCGGCGCGCGCATCAAGCGCGGCGCAATTCCGCGCTACCGGCGCAGCGTCGCTTATGTGCGTCAACGCGCGGCGCAGATGGACGGCACGGTCGATGCGCAGCTGCGCTATCCGTACGCGCTCGCGGTCTATCGCGACGCGGCGTACGACCGCGCGCGCGCCGAAGCGCTCGCCGCGCGCGCCGGCCGCGGCGCGGATTTTCTCGACAAGCGTGCGAGCGAGCTGTCGGGCGGCGAAGCGCAGATCGTCGCGCTGCTGCGCGTGCTGCAACTCGAGCCCGACGTGCTGCTGCTCGACGAGCCGACTTCGGCGCTCGACCCGGCGTCCGCGCGCGCGATCGAAGCGCTCGTCGCCGCGTGGTTCGATGCGGCGCCCGCTGCGCGCGCATACCTGTGGATCTCGCACGATCCCGCGCAGGCCGCGCGCATCGGCACGATCCAGCTCGTGATGCAGGCCGGCGTGCTGCACGCGGCCAACCCGACGGAGTGTGCGCAATGAGCCCGACGCTGCAGGACCTGAGCCTCGTCGACGTCGGCATCGCGGCCGGGCTCGTCGCGATCAACGGCGCGATCTCGGCGGCGCTGTCGCTCGGCCTGGGCCGCCGGCTCGCGCTCGCGGCCGTGCGCACCGTCGTGCAGTTGCTCGCCATCGGCTACGTGCTGGGCTGGGTGTTCGGTCATCCGCACTGGAGCGTCGTGTTGCCGCTCACCGCGCTGATGACGCTGATCGCCGGCTTCGCGGGCGCCGGGCGCGGCAAGCACGCCTACCGCGGCCAGCGCGTCGACAGCATCGCGTCGATCTGGTTCAGCAGCTGGATCGTCGCGGCGATCGGGTTGTTCGTCGTGATCCGCATCCATCCGTGGTACACGCCGCAATATGCGATCCCGATCCTCGGGATGATTCTCGGCAATACGCTGACCGGCGTGTCGCTCGGCGTCGAGCGGATGATGGAGGAGCTGACCGCCAGGCGCGATCGCGTCGAGACCGCGCTCGCGCTCGGCGCGACGCGTTGGGAAGCCGCGCAGGACGCCGCGCGCCAGGCCGTGCGCGCCGGCATGGTGCCGACGCTGAACCAGATGGCGGTGGTCGGCGTCGTGAGCCTGCCGGGGATGATGACCGGTCAGGTGCTCGCCGGCCAGTCGCCGCTGCAGGCCGTGCGCTACCAGATCGTCATCATGTTCCTGATCGCGGCCGCATCCGCGCTCGGCACCGTCGGCGCCGTGTTGCTGACGTATCGCCGGTTGTTCTCGCCCGACCATCGCTTCATTGCGTCGCGGCTCGAGGAACGCAAGTCGTGACGCGTGACGCGTGACGCGGCAAGGCCGCCGCGCGCGCATGCATGATCGGGTTGGAATGACGTCTGGGAAGAAGAACCGCCGCGCCGCAGCTGCGTGACGGCCATATGACGTCATGCAGTGCGGCGGGCGAGCGGCCATCCGGCCGGCGCGCAACCGCGATGGTTGCGCACGCACCGGTCGGCGGCCGGCCTCAGTGCTTGATCGATACGGTGACCTTGGTGCCGTCGCTCATCGTGACGGACTTCGAGCCGCCGTTGGTCGGAATCGACACCCACTTGACCTGGCTCACCGACACGACGTCCGGGCACTGCAGCGACTTGCCGCCTGCGCTGACATTGCGCGTGCCCTTCGGCGCGGCCGCCTGGAAGCTCAGCTGAACGTTCGCGATGCCCTTCGCGTCGACCGACGGCGCGAGCCGCACCTGGGTCTGACGCACCATCGCGCCGTTGGCATCGCGCGGCAGGTTGTCGGCGTTGGGGCAGCCGTTCGGCATCGCGATCGCGCCGCCCGGCGGCACCGACTTCCAGTTGAAGTCGTCGGTTTCGCCCGAACGGATCTTGCGGGTCTCCTGCGTGTTGCCGAAGGTCTTCGAGTCGACCTTGACCGTATATTCGAGCTGCCCCGTCCCGCCGCCCGTCAGGCTGCCCTTCACCGGCGGCGCCGCGAATACGCTCGCGCTGACGCACGCCACGGCGAACACGGCCGACCACGATGCGGCGGCCGACCAGCTGCGTTGGCTCATGCTGACCTCCTTGTCTTGCGGCGGCACGCATATGCCGCGCGGTTTTCGATGCATGATGCGCTGCCAGTCTACCGCCAAGCGGCACGCGATGCGGCGCGAACGCATCGGGTGTTACCCCGCTTGCGCTCGCGACGCCGCTTGCCTTACGCGCTTCGCGCGCGGATCGCTCAGAAGCCGCTGAGCACCAGCTTGCCGATCGCGCGGCCGCCCTCGAGCATCCGGTGCGCATGCCGCAGGTTCGCGGCGTTGATCGTGCCGAGCTGTTCGCCGAGCGTCGTGCGCAGCGTGCCGCCGTCGACGAGCCGCGCGACCTCGCTGAGGATCTTGTGCTGCTCGATCAT
This sequence comes from Burkholderia sp. B10, assembly GCF_004368385.1. Lineage (NCBI taxonomy): Bacteria > Pseudomonadati > Pseudomonadota > Betaproteobacteria > Burkholderiales > Burkholderiaceae > Burkholderia > Burkholderia sp. B10. Next base: position 53,942 of record NZ_PQMX01000002.1, read on the forward strand.
GTCCGGCGTCTCGAACATCGCGCGTGTGAACATGAACTCCCAGTGAAACGCGGCGCTCTTCGCCTTCAGCAGCTCGACCGGAATGGGCTTCGCGTTTTCGACGATCGTGCAAATGCCGCCCTGCGGCCGGATGACTTCGGCCGCGGCCGGGAAATGACGGTCGGTGTCGTTGAAGATCAGCACGTAGTCGACGTTCGGACGGCCGATCTCGCGCAACTGTGCCGGCAGGTCGCCGAAATGGTCGACCACGTCGTCTGCGCCGAGCGAGCGGACCCATTCCGCCGACGCCGGCCGCGACGCGGTCGCGATCACGTGCAGCCCGCCGAGCGTCTTCGCCAGCTGGATCGCGATCGAGCCGACCCCGCCCGCGCCGCCGATGATCAGCACCGACTTGCCGGCGTCCGCTCGCTGCGGCGACACGCGCAGCCGGTCGAACAGCGCCTCCCAGGCAGTCAGCGCGGTGAGCGGCAACGCGGCGGCCGCCGCGAAATCGAGCGACTCCGGCTTGCGCGCGGCGATCCGCTCGTCGACCGCATGGAATTCGCTGTTCGCGCCCGGGCGCGTGATGCTGCCCGCATAGAACACGGCGTCGCCGGGCCGGAACAGCGTGACGTCGGCGCCCACCGCGACGACGGTGCCGGCCGCATCCCAGCCGAGCACGCGCGGCGCTTCCTCGACCTGCGGTTTCGGCGCGCGCACCTTGGTGTCGACCGGGTTCACCGAAATCGCCTCGACCTTCACGAGGAGGTCGCGCGGACCGGGCACCGGTTGCGGCAATTCGACGTCGACGAGGGCCTGCGGATCGTCGATCGGCAGGTAACGGGTCAGTCCAACGGCTTTCATCTCGAACATCCTCCACGGAAATCAGGCGGGCCGCGGCGCAGCCCCATGACCACGATCGTAGACCCCGCTATCCTTCGAGAAAACCGCTATATTTCCTTAAACATTTTCAGGAATATCCGAACAATGTCATCCGATCCGGTCCCGGCGCCCGACAAGCCGCTCGATCTGCTCGACGTCGGCCTGTTCGTGCGTGCCGCGCTGCTCGCGAACGTGAGCGCCGCCGGGCGCGAATTCGGCGTGTCGGCGGCAGTGGCAAGCGCGCGCATCGCGCAGCTGGAGCGCCAGCTCGGCGCACGGCTGCTGCACCGCACGACCCGCCGCATCAGCCTCACGCAGGACGGCGAGGTGTTCATGGCCCGCGCCGACGCGCTGCTGTCGGCCGCCGACGCCGCGCGCGCCTGCGTCGGCCACGGGCGCAGCGAGCCGTATGGGCGGCTGAAGGTGTCGATGTCGTCGTCGTTCGGCCGTCAGCACGTGGCGCCGGTGATTCCGGCGTTCCTGCGCCGCTATCCGTCCGTGTCGCTCGACCTGCGGCTGTCCGACGAGATCGTCGACCTCGTCGACGACGGCTACGACGTCGCCATCCGGCTCGGCGCGCTGAAGGATTCGACGCTGGTCGCGCGCCGGCTCGCAGCGAACCGGCGCGTGCTGTGCTGCTCGCCCGCGTATCTGGCCGAGCGCGGCACGCCGCGCCATCCGGCCGAGCTCGCGCAGCACGAATGCGTGATCCTCGGCGATCAGCGCGACTGGTCGTTCGTCACGCCGCAAGGGCCGCTGACCGTGCGTGTCGGCGGGCGGCTGGTCGCGAGCAACGGCGAGGCGATCCGCGAAGCGCTCGTCGACGGCTTCGGCATCGCGATCAAGTCGACCTGGGACGTCGGCCCGCTGCTCGCGAGCGGCGCGCTCGTCACCGTGCTGGACGACTACCCGTTCGCGGACGACGTCGCCGTCTGGGCCGTCTATCCGAGCCGCGCGCACGTGCCGCTAAAGACGCTCGCGTTCATCGGGTTCCTGGCCGAACACTTTGGCGACCCGCCGTACTGGGACCGCTCGGAACGGAGATAGTGGAATAGCGCCCCAAGCCGATCGCGGCCCGGCCGGATACCAACCGGATACAATGGCGCGTTCTCGACGCAGCAGCGCCGCACGCCGGCGCCGCCGCGGCCGCACACGCGTTTCATTCGCTTTCAATCATTCCGTCATGACCCACAACCTCGTCATCCAGAGTCTCGCGCCGCTGTCGGACGCCCATCACAAACCGCTGCTCGCGCTGTCGCGCGGCACCCGCATCGTGCAGACCGACGATCACGCGCTGCGCATCGAAAACGCGAATCCCGCGCAGCGGCTCGATATCGACGCGTACTGCGGCACGCACGCGCTCGACTTCGGCTTCGTCGATGCCGGGCGCACGCTCGGCGATTTCGGGCTCGTCGTGATGGACATGGATTCGACGCTGATCACGATCGAATGCATCGACGAGATCGCCGACTTCTGCGGGCTGAAAACGCAGGTCGCGGAGATCACCGAAGCGTCGATGCGCGGCGAGATCCGCGACTTCAACGAGAGCCTGACGCGCCGCGTCGCGCTGCTCGCCGGGCTCGACGCGCATGCGCTCGAGCGCGTGTACGAAGAACGGCTGCAACTGTCGCCGGGCGCCGAGACGATGCTCGCCGGCGTGAAGGCCGCGGGCCTGAAAACGTTGCTCGTGTCGGGCGGCTTCACGTTCTTCACCGAACGCCTGAAGGCGCGCCTCGGCCTCGACTACGCGCATGCGAACACGCTCGAGATCGTCGACGGCAAGCTGACCGGCAAGGTGCTCGGCGAGATCGTCAACGCCGACGTGAAGGCGCGCTTGCTGCGCGAGACCTGCGCGTCGCTCGGCCTCGAGCCCGGTCGCGCGATCGCGATGGGCGACGGGTCGAACGACCTCAAGATGATGTCCGAGGCCGGGCTGTCGGTTGCGTTCCATGCGAAGCCCGTGGTGCGCGAGGCGGCGACCGTCGCGTTCGATCACGTCGGGCTGGACGGGCTGCTGCGGCTGTTCTGAGCGGCACGCGGCAGAAACGAAAACGCCGGCGCGATACTCGATCGCGCCGGCGTTTCGTTTTCCGCGCCGGTTGCTGCGGCTGCGTCAGCTGCCGAGCGTTGTCTGCATCGCGCGCTCGATGTCCGCGCGCAGATCGCCTTCGTCCTCCAGGCCGACGTAGAACCGCACGAGCGTGCCGCGATGCGGCCAGTTCGTGCGCATCGACGCGACGTCGTAAGGCATCGCAAGACTGCACGCGCCGCCCCAGCTCCAGCCGATCGCGAACAGCTCGAGCGCTTCGACGAAACGATCGATCTGCGCGCTGTCGTAGCGTTCGTCGAACACCACCGAGAACAGCCCGCCGGCGCCGGTGAAGTCGCGCATGAACGACGCGTGCCCCGGGCAATCGGGCAATTGCGGATGCAGGACGGTCGCGATCTCCGGGCGCGTCTTCAGCCATTGCGCGAGCGCGAGCGCGCTCTTGCCGTGTGCGTCGAAGCGCACCTGCAGGCTCGGCAGGCTGCGCAGCACGAGCGAACAATCGTCGACCGACACGCCGATCCCGCAGCGCATCCGCGCGAGCTTCAGCTGCGCGTGCAGCTCGGCGTTCGCGGTGATCGTCGCGCCCATCAGCACGTCGCTGCCGCCCGATTGATACTTGGTCAGCGCCTGCACGGAAATGTCGACGCCATGCTCGAACGGCTTGAACGCGAGCCCGGCCGAATAGGTGTTGTCGATCGCGGTGACGATGCCGCGCGCGCGCGCCACCGACGTGATCGCGCTCACGTCGGGCACTTCCATCGTCACCGAGCCCGGCGCCTCGATCCAGATCAGCCGCGTGTTCGGCTGGATCAGATCGGCGATCCCCGCGCCGACGAGCGGATCGTAGAAGCGCGCGCTGATGCCGAAGTCCTTCGCGAGCCAGTTGCCCAGATCGGCGTTCGGGCCGTAGACGTTGTGCGGGATCAGCACGTCGTCGCCCGCCTTGACGACGCCGAAATAGACGTTGGTGATCGACGCGAGGCCCGACGGCTGCAGCAACGCGTGCGTGCCGCCCTCGATCTCGGCGAGCCGCTGCGCGAGCGCGAGCGAGGTCGGCGTCGCGTGCAGCCCGTAGCGCCACTGGTTGTCGTCGTGCCAGACGAGCGCGCGCATCGTCGCGAGATCGGGGAACACGACCGTCGACGCGCGCGCGACCGGCGGCACGAACGAACGGAAGCCGTCCGGAATGACATCGTCGGGTTGAACGATACGGGTCTGGAGGGCGCGCTTCGGATTGGATGCAGTCATGTCGGCAGGCCGGTAAGAGGCTCGGTTGCGAAAGATGTCGCTAGGGTAGTCAAATTCGCCGCGCTTGGCCCGATACAATGCGCGCCGCGCGCGCCGAGCCAGCGGGTGCTCAGTCGTCGGTACGCAGGTTGACGACGCCGCCGACGGTCTCGATTTCCTGCACGCGGCCGTCGCGCACCTGCAGCGCCGCACGCGCGCCGGGCGCGGCGCGCAGCACGACCGGTTGCGGGTCCGATTCGTCGGCGTTCATCCGGTCGGCCTTCAGGTCGCCGGTCGCATCGAAGCGGCCGACCCATACTCCGGTGATGTTGGTGCCGTCGTTCGATTCCTCGACTTCGAGCGTGTCGCCGTCGCGATCGCCGGCGAGCAGGATCACTTCGCCCGTATCGACGAACTGGTATTCGCCGTGCACGCCCTCCTCGTCCGTCTTCGGGCCGAGATGCGCGACGATCGGGCGGTCGCCGAGCATGCCTTCGTAGCGCGGCAGGCGCGCGAATTCGGGATTTGGCCGCAGCGGCCGCGCGGGCGCCCCTTCGTCCATCTGCATGCCGGGCGCGACCGCCTGCGCGACGACCGCGCGCGGCAGCGCGAGGCTCGCCGCAAGCACGCCGGCCAGCGCCAGCGTCCGTTGCCATTGCTTGTATTGCCGCACGTTGTGTTGCTCCCTTCCTTCAGATTCGCTCGAAAATCGCGGCCGTAGCCCGGCCATCGACGTCAGCCCTGCAGCAAGCGTTCGACCGCGTCGCGATGCGGAATCGGCGCGACCGCGCCGTAGCCGGTCGTCGACAGCGCCGCCGCTGCGTTCGCATAACGCGCGGCGGCGAACGGATCGTCGCCCGCGACGATCCGCGCGACGAACGCACCGCCGAAGCAATCGCCGGCGCCCGTCGCATCGACGGCCTCGACCGCGAAGCCCGGCACCACGCGCCGTTCGCTTGGCGTCGCCACATACGCGCCTTCGCGGCCGAGCTTCAGCGCGACGATCTGCGGCCCGAGTTCGAGCATCGCGTCGACGATCGCGTCGCGATCGTTCGCGCCGGTGAGCGCGGCGACGTCATCCCAGCTCGGCAGGCAGATGTCGGTGTGGCACAGCGCTTCGCGGATCACCGCGCGGGCGCGCGACAGCGGCCACAGTTTCAGGCGCAGGTTCGTGTCGAAGCTGATCAGCGCGCCGTTGCTGCGCGCGTGGACGATCGCCGCGAACGCCGCATCGCATGCGGCCGTGCTGATCGCCACGCTGATGCCCGACAGGTGCACGGCCTTCGCGGCGGCCAGCGCATCGAGCGGCAGGTCGGCCGCCGTATAGCGGCTCGCCGCGGAGCCCGCGCGCAGGTAATCGAACTGATGGCCGTCAGGCCCATGCGTGACAAAGTAGACGCCGGTGGGCGCGCTGCGGTCGACGCGCACGTAGCGCGTGTCGACGTGCTCGTCTGCCCACATCCCGGCCAGCAGGCGGCCGAACGGATCGTCGCCGATCGCCGACACGAAGCCGGTCGACGCGCCCTGGCGCGCCGCGGCGATGCAGAAGTTCGACGTGTCGCCGCCGAAACCCTGCAGGAATTCCGGACGGCCCGGCTGCGACTGATTGAATTCGATCATCGCTTCGCCGAGCGCGAGTATCTCCGGAACCGCAGCGCTCATCGCCTAGACCTCGCCCCACAGATCGTGGCCGTCCGCGCCGGTGATCTTCACCGACACGAAATCGCCGACCTTGTAGCGCTTCGATGCCTTCGCCGCCGGCTCGACGTAGACGACGCCGTCGATCTCCGGCGCATCCGCCGCCGTGCGGCCGATGCCGCCCTCGTTGCCGACTTCGTCGATCAGCACCTTCAGCGTCTTGCCGACCTTGCGCTGCATGCGCCGCGCCGACACTTCCTCGGCCACTTCCATGAAGCGCGCGCGGCGCTCCTCGCGCACGTCGTCCGGCAGCGCGCCGTCGAGCTCGTTGGCGGTTGCGCCTTCGACCGGCGAATACGCGAAGCAGCCGACGCGGTCGAGCTCCGCTTCACGGATGAAGTCGAGCAGCGTTTCGAACTGCGCTTCCGTCTCGCCGGGGAAGCCGGCGATGAACGTGCTGCGGATGGTCAGATCCGGACAGATCTCGCGCCACTTCTGCACGCGCTCGAGCACCTTCTCGGCGTTGGCCGGGCGCTTCATGCGCTTGAGCACGTCCGGATGCGCATGCTGGAACGGCACGTCGAGATACGGCAGCACGTGGCCCTTGAACGGGCCTTCGGCCATCAGCGGAATCACTTCGTCGACGCTCGGATACGGATACACGTAGTGCAGGCGCACCCACGCGCCGTACTGGGCGGCGAGTTCGCCGAGCGCGGCGACGAGGTCGGTCATGCGGGTCTTGATCGGCTTGCCGTTCCAGAAGCCCATGCGGTACTTCACGTCGACGCCGTACGCGCTCGTGTCCTGGGAGATCACGAGCAATTCCTTCACGCCCGACTTGAACAGGTTCTCGGCTTCGAGCATCACTTCGGCGACCGGACGCGACACGAGATCGCCGCGCATCGACGGGATGATGCAGAACGTGCAGCGGTGGTTGCAGCCTTCCGAGATCTTCAGATACGCGTAGTGGCGCGGCGTGAGCTTGATGCCGGCGGCCGGCACGAGATCGACGAACGGGTCGTGCGGCTTCGGCAGATGCGAATGCACGGCCTGCATCACTTCGCCGACCGCGTGCGGGCCGGTGACGGCGAGCACCTTCGGATGGACTTCCTCGATCAGGTTGGAGCCGCTCGCGCTCGACTTCGCGCCGAGGCAGCCGGTGACGATCACCTTGCCGTTCTCGGTCAGCGCCTCGCCGATCGCGTCGAGGCTTTCCTGCACGGCTTCGTCGATGAAACCGCAGGTGTTGACGACGACGAGATCGGCGCCGTCGTAGGTGCCGGAGATTTCATAACCTTCGGCGCGCAGCTGCGTGATGATTTGCTCGGAGTCGACGAGGGCTTTCGGACAACCGAGCGACACGAAGCCTACTTTGGGGGACTGGGACATCTGGAATGTGGGGGCGTGGCGGCAAAAGCGAGAGTTTACAGCGATTTAGAGGTGAGCGAGACAAAACCGGCGGCAGCGCACCGCCCGCAGTGGCCCCAAAATGCGTGCCCCGCAAATGCGACACGCCGCCGAGGCTCGCGTTCCCGCCCACACCGAAGCGCTCCGCCGCCCCGCCCTCATGCGAAAATCGCAGCGTCCGCTTTTTTACTTTCCCAACGGAATCCGCATGACCACGCACATCACGATCGAATTCACCGAGCACGCCGCCGAAACCATCGGTGAACAGACCAGCACGAGCTTTTCGTACGATCAGGGCGCACAGGTGCCGCAACCCGGCGACTTCGTCGAGCTGGAGAATTCGCGGCAGACGTTTCTCGTGATCGGCCGCGTGTTTTCGCTGAAGGCGAACTACAGCGCGGTGAAACTCGTGCTCGATCTGCCGCCGTCGGACGACGATCAGGACCTCGATATCGCCCTGTGAGCAAAACCGGCACGGCGTGCCGGCCTTGCGCCGACCCGCCGCTGCACGCTGAACGTTGCACGCCGCCGCGCAGGCGACGGCCTTACTTCTTTTCCGGCTCCGGCGCGCCCGGCTGCTTGAACGGGAACGTGCTGAACATCGACTTCGCCTGGTTCTGCATCTGCTCCTGCATCTGCACGAACATGTTCTTCGACTGCTCGATGTAGCTCGTCATCATCCCCTGCATCATCGGCGCCTGCATGTTCATGAACTGCGACCAGACCTCCGGATTCATCGCGTTGCCTTCGTAGAGGTTCTTCGATTGATCCGCGAGCTTGTGCTGGATGTCGATGAAGGCCTGGATGTTCTTTTCCAGGTACGTGCCCATCATCCCCTGCATCGCGTGACCGTAGAAACGGATGATCTGCGACAGCATCGACGACGAGAACATCGGCACGCCGCCGCTCTCCTCTTCGAGGATGATCTGCAGCAGGATGCTGCGCGTCAGGTCTTCGTTGGATTTCGCATCGACGACCTTGAAGTCCTCCTGTTCCAGCACGAGCTGCTTGACGTCGGTCAGCGTGATGTACGTGCTCGTCTCGGTATCGTAGAGCCGGCGGTTCGGGTACTTCTTGATGAGCCGCTCGGCCGTCTTCTTTGTAGTAGTCATGTAACGCCTTTGAGTGCAGCGTAGCGCAAGTGACGAATCCCCGCCGCCCGAAGCCGGGTGGCGGGGGCCTTCGGAAGGGCCCGGCTGCGCGGCCATCCGGCCCGCGCAGCCGGCCCGTTCAGCCCATGTGCAGGCCGCCGTTCAGCGAGAAGTCGGCGCCGGTCGCGAAACCGGAGTCGTTCGACGCGAGCCACGCGACGATCGAGCCGATTTCCTCCGGCGCGCCGAGACGGCGCACCGGAATCGTCGCGACGATCTTCTCCAGTACGTCCGGACGGATCGCCTTGACCATGTCGGTGCCAATGTAGCCGGGCGACACGGTATTGACCGTCACGCCCTTCGTTGCAACTTCCTGTGCGAGCGCCATCGTGAAGCCGTGAATGCCGGCCTTCGCGGTCGAATAGTTGGTCTGGCCGAATTGCCCCTTCTGGCCGTTCACCGACGAAATGTTGACGATGCGGCCCCAGCCGCGCTCGACCATCCCGTCGATCACCTGTTTCGTCACGTTGAACAGGCTCGTCAGATTGGTGTCGATCACGGCCGTCCAGTCTTCGTGCGTCATCTTGCGGAACACGACGTCGCGCGTGATGCCCGCGTTGTTGACCAACACGTCGACCTCGCCGACTTCGGCCTTGACCTTGTCGAACGCTGCCTTGGTCGAGTCCCAGTCGCCGACGTTACCTTCAGACGCGATGAAATCGTAGCCGAGTGCCTTCTGTTCCTCGAGCCATTTCACCCGGCGCGGCGAGTTCGGGCCGCAACCCGCAACCACCTTGAAGCCGTCTTTCGACAGACGCTGGCAAATACTGGTGCCGATGCCGCCCATGCCGCCTGTTACGTACGCAATTCGCTGAGACATAAATCTCTCTCCATTTTTAGATTCGAGAGCTGCAGAAGGCCCCTCTGACTTTCACGTGACGCCGGCCGATTGCGGCTTCGGCCGGCGCCCGGATCGGTTCGGCCGATTACGGACGACCGCTTACGCGCGCTCCACCGCGAGCGCCACGCCCATCCCGCCGCCGATACACAGCGACGCCAGCCCGCGCTTCGCATCGCGCTTGACCATCTCGTGCAGCAGCGTCACCAGAATCCGGCAGCCCGAGGCGCCGATCGGGTGACCGATCGCGATCGCGCCGCCGTTCACGTTCACCTTCGACGTGTCCCAGCCCATCTGCTTGTGCACCGCCAGCGCCTGCGCCGCGAACGCCTCGTTGATTTCCATCAGGTCCAGATCGCCCGGCGTCCAGCCCGCGCGCTCCAGGCAGCGCCGCGACGCCGGCACCGGCCCCATGCCCATCACGCTCGGATCCACGCCCGCGTTCGCGTACGCCTTGATGCGCGCCAGCGGCGTGAGCCCCAGCGACTGCGCCTTCTGCGCCGACATCACCAGCACCGCCGCCGCGCCGTCGTTCAGCCCCGACGCGTTCGCCGCCGTCACCGAGCCGTCCTTCGCGAACGCCGGCTTCAGCCCCGCCAACGATTCCGCCGTCACGCCGTGACGCACGAACTCGTCGGTCGCGAACTGCAGCGGCTCGCCCTTGCGCTGCGGAATCGACACCGGCACGATTTCGTCGGCGAAGCGGCCGGCCTTCTGCGCGGCTTCCGCCTTGTTCTGCGACAGCGCCGCGAACGCGTCCTGCTCCTCGCGCGTGATCCCGTATTCCTTCGCGACGTTCTCCGCCGTGATGCCCATGTGGTACTGGTTGTACACGTCCCACAGCCCGTCGACGATCATCGTGTCGACCAGCTTCGCATCGCCCATCCGGAACCCGTCACGCGAGCCCGGCAGTACGTGCGGCGCCGCGCTCATGTTCTCCTGGCCGCCCGCGATCACGATCTCCGCGTCGCCCGCCGCGATCGCGTTCGCCGCCAGCATCACCGCCTTCAGGCCCGAGCCGCACACCTTGTTGATCGTCATGCCCGGCACCGCCGTCGGCAGCCCGGCCTTGATCAGCGACTGACGCGCCGGGTTCTGCCCCGAGCCCGCCGCCAGCACCTGGCCCATGATCACTTCGCTCACTTGATCGGGCTGCACGCCTGCGCGCTCCAGCACCGCGCGAATCACCGTCGCGCCCAGCTCCGGTGCCGCAACCTTCGCGAGCGAACCACCGAATTTGCCGACCGCGGTCCGCGCGGCCGATACGATCACTACGTCCGTCATTTCCGTTTCCTCCGGGCCCGCACGACACGGCGCGTCGCCACCGACCCTGTTAAAAAAACTGTTATGCGCCGAACAGCGTGCGCCGCTGCCCGGCTTTCGTCAATCGCGCTGCAACACGTAGCGGCCCGGCGCCGGCTCGATCACCGGAAACTGCGCGGAGCCCGGCTGCGCCGGCGGCGCCACCTTGCGGCCGCCGTACTGGTCGAGCCATTCCACCCAGGTGGTCCACCAGCTGCCCGGCTGCTCGGTCGCGCCCGCGAACCAGTCGTCCGCGGCTTCGGGCAGATCGCCGTCGTTGACCCAGTAGCTGCGCTTCTTCTTCGCCGGCGGATTGATCACGCCGGCAATGTGGCCCGATGCGCCGAGCACGAACTTCAGCGGGCCCGTCAGGATCGACGTCGATGCGTAGGCCGTCTGCCACGGCACGATGTGGTCCTCGCGCGAGCCGTAGATGAAGGTCGGCACGTCGATGCGCGACAGGTCGACGGGCTCGCCGCAAACCGTCAGTGCGTTCGGCTCGCGGAGCTTGTTCTCGAGGTAGGTATTGCGCAGATACCACGCGTACATCGGCCCGGGCAGGCTCGTCGAGTCGCTGTTCCAGTACAGCAGGTCGAACGCGGCCGGCGTGCGGCCCTTCAGGTAGCTGTCGACGACGTAGTTCCACACCAGATCGTTCGGCCGCAGGAACGAGAACGTGTTGGCGAACTCGACGCCGCGCATCAGCCCCGGCGCCGTGCCGTTCTTGCCGCCGATGGTCTGCTCGCGCATCTGCACGTGCGCCTCGTCGACGAACACGTCGAGGATGCCGGTGTCGGTGAAGTCGAGCATCGCGGTCAGCAGCGTCATCGACGCGGCCGGATGTTCGCCGCGCGCCGCGAGCACCGCCAGCGCCGTCGCGAGCATCGTGCCGCCGACGCAGAAGCCGAGCGTGTTGATCTGCTCGCGGCCGCTCACCTGCTGCACGGCGTCGATCGCCGCGAGCAGCCCTTCGTTCATGTAGTCGTCCCAGGTCTTGTGCGCAACCGACGCATCGGCGTTGCGCCACGACACGAGGAACACCTGGTGGCCGCTCGACAGCGCATGCGCGACGAGCGAGTTCTCGGGCTGCAGGTCGAGGATGTAGAACTTGTTGATGCACGGCGGCACGATCAGCAACGGCCGCTCGAATACCTTGTCCGCCTTCGCGTTGTACTGGATCAGCTGGATCAGGTCGTTCTCGTAGACCACCGCGCCTTCGGTGCAGCCGAGATTCTTGCCGACCACGAACTGCGATTCGTCGGTCTGGGAGATCTTGCCGCGCTGCATGTCGCCGAGCAGATTCATCATCCCCTGACGCAGACTTTCGCCCTGTGTGTCGAGGATCGATTTCTGCGCATCGGGATTGAGCGCGAGGAAGTTGCTCGGTGCGGCGGCGGCCGTCCATTGCTGGACCGCGAAACGGATGCGCTCGCGCGTTTTCGGATCGGTCTCGAGCGCGTCGGCCAGCTCCTGCAGATAACGCGCATTGAGCAGATACCACGCCGCCGCGAACGCGTGCGCGGGCGACGCCTTCCATGCGTCGCCGCTGAAGCGGCGGTCTTTCAACTCGGGAGATTCGAGCTTCGCGGCGCTCGCCTGCTGCATCAGCGTGATGCAGTCGCGCGCGTAGTCGGCCTGCAGTTTCTGGAGCCGCTCCGGCGGGATCGCGGCGACCGGCAGCTTCAGCCCCGCGAACGGCGAAGCGAAATTGCCGAGGCCCGCGAGGTCGGGCATCGCCGGCATCTGGAACGGAAGCGCTGTCGGGAACTGGAATGCGGCGAACGGATTCGCCGCGCTCGCCGCGGTGGCCGCGCGCGCCGGATCGGCAAAACCGCGCCATGCATTCAACCACGACTCGAACATCTGCTGCATCGGCTGGGCAGCCTGATCGAAGCCCGTACTGCCCGCGGAAGTGCCCGCCTGAGCGGACGTCGACGAATTTTTCGATGCTGTCATTACCTGCCTTACCGGTGATTCGTGAGCGTCAATCGTGAAATCCTGCTCGCGCGCGGCATGCCGGCTGCGAGCCGGGCCGTCATGCTCTGGAGAGGCGTCTCCAGATTCTGCCGCAGTGCGGTATTTTTATCATTATCGTTTTCCCCATGTGAAGCGCCACATCAAAGGACCGAACATTTCTGCCCGGAGATAATCGTCGCGCGACAGGCAGGACAAGGCTTGCGCGGAAACATAAAACATTTTCGGTGACTCGCGTTTGCGATTATTCATTCCAGTGTGCATGCCGCGCCGCATTGCGTCGGTAATATCGAGACAAACCGATTTTGCGGCGCAACACGCGGCGCGCGCAAGTGCGCGACCCGGTGTCAATCGGACAGCCAGATCGCTGCGGCCATCCGCCCGGTCACACGATCGCGCCGATAGGAATAGAAGCGCGTGCGTTCGGCGACCGTGCAGGCGGTTCCGCCGCTGACGCGCACGACGCCTGCGCGCGCGAGCCGCACGCGCGCCAGCGCGGGCAGATCGGCGAGGTACTTGCCGGGCGCGCCGTCGATCGCGACGAACGCTTGCCGCGTGTCATCATGCTCCGACTGCGCAGCCGTGTCGAGAAACGCGTCGCGCACCTCGGCGCCCACTTCGAACGCATGCGGACCGATCGACGGGCCGAGGTAGGCGTGGAGTTCACCGGCCGCGCCGCCCGCGAGCGCCGCGACGCGGGCCGCCGTCTGCTCGACGATGCCCGCGGCCAGCCCGCGCCAGCCGGCATGGGCCACGCCCACCGCGCGGCCCAGCGCGTCGCACAGCAGCACCGGCATGCAGTCGGCGACCATCACGACACACATCACGCCCGCGCGATCCGTCACGCTCGCGTCGGCCTGCACGGGCGCGCTCGTGTGCTGCGTGGCGTCGATCACCTCGTCCGCGCGCACGATCCGCGCGCCGTGGACCTGCTCGAGCCACGCCGCCTGCGACTGCCCCGCGAGCGCGAGCAGACGCGCGCGGTTCTCGGCGACGTGCGCCGGCTCGTCACCCGTGTGCAGGCCGAGATTCATCCCGCCCGGCAACGCGGCGCCCGCCTGCCACCGCCCGTACGGGCCTTCGCTCACGCCGCCGTCGCGCGTGGTGATCAGCGCGCGCACGCGCGGCGCCACCTGCCAGTCGGGCCGCACGCAGTCGTGCCATGTCAACGGCGCCAGATTCGTCATCGGCACTCACTCCTCCTCGTCGTCCTGATACGACTCATCGTCGTGATATTCGCCGCCGAAGTCGTCATCGTCGTATATGCCGTCGTCGTCGAACTCGTCGTCGCCCTGCCCGAAGCCGAGTGCGGCGACCAGCTCGTTCATGTCGTCCGGCAACGGGCAGCGCCACTGCATCGTCTTGCCCGTGACCGGATGCACGAGACCGAGCCGCCATGCGTGCAGCGCCTGACGTGCGAAGCCGTTCGGCAGCGGCGTGACCGAGCGCTTGCCGCGTGCGCGCCCGTAGACCGGATCGCCGAGCAACGGATGGCCCGCATGCGAGCAGTGCACACGGATCTGGTGCGTGCGGCCGGTTTCGAGGTCGCACTGGATCGCCGACACCGGCTGACGTTGCCACACGCATGTGTCAACCGTGCGGAAATGGGTGCGTGCGGGCTTGCCCGACGCGCCGGTGACGACCGCCATGCGCGTGCGCTCGCGCGGATCGCGCCCGATCGGCGCGTCGATCGTGCCTTCCTCGGGCATGGTGCCCCACACGAGCGCGAAGTAGCGACGCTTCACCGTGCGCGCCTGCAGCTGGCGCACGAGATCCGTCTGCGCGGCGAGCGTGCGGGCGACCACCATCAGCCCCGACGTTTCCTTGTCGAGCCGGTGGACGATGCCCGCCCGCGGCAGGCCGGCCGCCGCGTCGCCGTAGCGGTGCAGCAAGCCGTTCAGCAGCGTGCCGCTCCAGTTGCCGGCGGCCGGATGGACGACGAGGCCGGCCGGCTTGTTGATGACGACGAGCGCGTCGTCCTCGTAGATCACGTCGAGCGGCACCGGCTCCGCGGCGAACGCGAGCTGTTCCGGAAGCAGATCGGGCACGAGCTCGATCTTCGCGCCGAGCGGCACGGGCTGGCGGATCTTCGCCGGCGCGCCGTCGATCAGCACGCGCTGAGCCTCGATCCAGCTCTGCAGACGGCTGCGCGAGAATTCGGGAAACAACTGCGCGAGCGCCTTGTCGAGGCGCTCGCCGGCGAGCGACAGCGGCACTTCGACGACGCGCGGCGCAGCGTCGGCCGCCGCCGACGGGCCGGCAGCCGGCTGCAACGCAGCGGCGGGCAGATCGTCAGCGACGGAATCCCCCGATGCAGCGTCGGCGGGCCGGGCGCTTGGGCTATAATCTTCGCGATCTGACTTGCCCCGCGGGGCATTCTGCGAACTTGAACGGGTCATTTAGACTGGGTCACCGAGACTTGAAGCTAGGACATGCGAGCATGATGAATTCGACCAAACGTACGGCCAAAACCGTCGCCGCCCGAGCTGCGGCGGTAGCGGCCGCGGCCCTCATCGCCGGCTGCCACGGCTTGCCGCAGAAGCAGGACGAGACGGCTACCTGGTCGAACAACAAATTATACTCAGAGGCCCAGGACGCACTGTCCGGCGGCGACTGGGGCAAATGCGCGAAATATTTCGAATCGCTGCAAGGCCGCGATCCGTTCGGCCATTTCGCGCAACAGGCGCAGATCAACGTCGCGTACTGCAACTGGAAGGACAACGAAGCGGCCGCCGCCGATCAGGCCGTCGACCGCTTCATCCAGCTTCACCCCGATCACCCGGACATCCCGTACGCGTACTACCTGAAGGGGATGATCCACTTCAACGACGATCTCGGGCTGTTCGGCCGCTTCTCCGGCCAGGACATGAGCGAGCGCGACCCGCAGGCGCTGCGCGAGTCGTACGATGCGTTCAAGGTCGTCGTCGACCGCTATCCGAAGAGCAAATACGCGCCCGACGCCGCCGCGCGGATGCGCTACATCGTCAACGCGCTGGCGTCGCACGAAGTGCATGCGGCCGATTACTACTATCGGCGCGGCGCGTACGTCGCGGCGATCAACCGCGCGCAGCTCGCGATCAAGGACTACAAGGGCGCGCCGGCGATCGAGGACGCGCTGCACATCATGGTCCTGTCGTACGGCAAGCTGAACCAGCCGCAGCTCGCGGAAGATACGAAGCGCGTGCTCGCAGGAACGTTCCCGGACAGCCCGTACATCACCGGCCATTCACGCCCCGGCGCGAAGCGGTCGTGGTGGCAGTTCTGAGCGTCGCTCGCCGCAGCAACAAAAAACCCGGCCATCGAGCCGGGTTTTTTGTTGCCGACGCCCGTGCAGCGGGGCGCCTCGATCACGCGCCTTTTCCGGCGCGATGATCGTCGAAGAAGTCCTGCACGACCGCGATCTCGCGCGTGCGCTTGAACGGCGGCAGGCTCTGCCAGATCCGACGGCCGTAAGGCTTGTCCACGAGCCGCGTGTCGCAGATCATCAGCACGCCGCGGTCGGTTTCGGCACGGATCAGGCGGCCGGCGCCCTGCTTCAGCGTAATCACCGCCTGCGGCAGCTGATGCACGGCGAACGGGCTGAGGCCCTTCTTGGTCAGCGCGTCGAGCCGCGCAGCCAGCACCGGATCGTCGGGCGGCGCGAACGGCAGCTTGTCGATCACGACGAGCGACAGCGCATCGCCGCGCACGTCCACGCCTTCCCAGAAACTCTGGCTACCGACCAGGATCGCATTGCCGTACGCACGAAAGCGATCGAGCAGCTCGGTCCGGCTCGCGTCGCCCTGCACCAGCAGCGGCGTCTTCCAGCCGCGCGACTCGATCACGTCGCGCAGCTTCGATGCGATCCGGTCGACCGCGCGCAGCGTCGTGCACAGCATGAACACGCCGCCGCCCGACGCCTCGATCGCCGGCAGCGCCGCGTCGAACACCGCGTCGGTGAATCCGGGCGACGACGGTTGCGGCAGGTTGCGCGGCACGTACAGCAGCCCCTGCGTCTGATAGTCGAACGGGCTCGCGAGCGTCATCGAGCGGCGCGAGCTGAGCCCCATCTGCGCCGCGTAGTGCGTGAAGTCGCCGCGCACGGACAGCGTCGCCGACGTGAACACCCATGCGCGCGGCACGCCGGCGCGCTGCTTCGCGAAAATCGGCGCGACCGACAGCGGCGTCTCGTGCAACTGGACCGTATGCGCGAACACTTCGACCCAGCGCACCTTCTCGTTCGGGTCGTCGGCAGCCCCGTCGTTGCCGGCCGCTCGCGCGTCGGCATCCGCTGCCGCCTGCGCGGCGCCGGGCGCGACCCAGCCCGCCAGCAGCGCCTGCAGTTCGCGCGCGCGCCGCAGGCATGCGCCGAGCGATTCTGCACGCTCGGCCTGCCCCGCGAGCGCCGAGGCGAGCGCATCGAGTGCGACCTCGAGCGCGTCGAGCGCGGCGAACATCGGGTGATCGTCACCGAGCTGCGCGAGCGACATGCGCACGATCTGATCGTTCGCGAACGCGAGCCGCAGATCGCGCGCGGCACGCTCCAGATCGCCGCCGAGCTTCACCCACTCGACCGCATCGCGCGCATGGCTCAAGCCCTCGGCGACGGTATCGCGCGCCAGTTCGAGGATCTGCGTGGTCGACAGCGTCTCGCCGAAAAACAGCGTGGCCGTCTCCGGCAACTGGTGCGCTTCGTCGAAGATCACCGTGTTCGCGTTCGGCAGCAGTTCGGCCATCCCGGTGTCGCGCAGCATGATGTCCGCGAAGAACAGGTGATGGTTGACCACGACGATGTCGGCCTGCTGCGCTTCGCGACGCGCCTGCATCACGAAGCACTCCTTGTAATGCGGGCACTCCTGGCCGAGGCAGTTGTCGCGCGTCGACGTGACCATCGACCACACGGGCGCCGTCTCCGGCACGCTCGCGAGCTCGGCCTTGTCGCCGCTCTTCGTCACCTTCGCGAAACGGACGATCTCCTGCAGATACGCGGTGTCCTGCCGCGACGGCAGGCGGCCGTTGTCGGCGGTGCGCTGCAGGTAGTAATGGCACAGGTAGTTGGCGCGGCCCTTGAGCATCGCGACCGTCACGGGCACCGCCAGCGCGTTGCGCACGGTCGGGATGTCGCGCTGGAACAGCTGGTCCTGCAAGTGCTTCGTGCCGGTCGACACGATCACCTTGCCGCCCCACAGCATCGCGGGCACCAGGTAGGCGTAGGTCTTGCCGGTGCCGGTGCCGGCCTCGACGATCAGCGTGTTGTCCGCGGCGTCGCTGTCGGCCTCGGCCGCGGCGTCGTCCGCGCCGGCTTGCGCTGCCTTGTCAGCGGCGCCTTCGCCGAGGCGGCGCGCCGGCCGCTTGCGGGTTTCGAAGATTTCCGGATCGGGCATCCGACGCGCGGACGCCTCCATCGCCGACGCCACCGCCCGCGCCATCTCGATCTGGGACTGGCGCGGATGATAGCCGTCGAGCGCGCGCGCGAGCAGCCCGTCGGCGCCGAAGATCGTATCGAGCTCGTCGACGCGCTTGCGGCTCAGCTCGAACGTGCCTGCGGGCGCGCGGGCGCGCCCGGCGGACGACGTGTCACGCCGGGCATCGGGATTGGCTTCAAGCGGTGAGTTCAAGGCAAGCGTTCCTGTGTCCAGCGCCCGGGCGGCGCCGGCGCTTGCCAGGCCGCGCTCAGGCGCGCTTATCCGGTTCCAGCTGCGATTGCAGCAAAATGATTTTGTCCTTGGCCGCCAGCTTTTCCTTCTTCAGGCGGTGCAACGTGACGTCGTCGATGTCGGAGTGTCCTTCCTTCAGCTCGATCTCCCGAGCGAGCTGCCGATGCTGCTCCTGCAGTGCAGCCAAACGGTTGTGCAATTCCTGCTGCTGTTCCGTGGGACGGTTTTGCATATGCGCCTCCTCATCGAAGCAGCGCGCCGGCTGGCGTGCCGGCACGCACGAGACTGACTCCGGTTCAATCCAACACGTTACTGCCCCAGCTGTTGCTTCTGCTTGGCCTTCTCGGCCGCTTCCTGCTGACGCCGCGCGACATCGGCCTTGTGCTCGGCGGCTTCGCGCTGCTTCTGCTCATAGCGCGTCGCGTTGTCCGCGCGCTCCTGCGCCTTCTGCGCGGCCTGCTGATGCGCCTGGTCGAGCTTGCGCTGGAAATCCGCCTGCTTCTGGTCGTATGCCTGCTTGCTCGCCGCATGCTGCGGCGCCTCCGCACCGCGCTGCGCCTGCTTCAGTGCATTCTGCTCCTGCTTGTCGCGGAACGCGGCCGCGTTCGCCGCGTCGGTCGCCGCGCGCTGCGGCGCCTCAGCCGCGTTCTGCGCCTGCTTCAGCGCCTGCTGCTGGTCGCGCTGCTGCGCCCGTACCGCGCGCTGCTCGTCGTCGAGCGCGAGCTGCTCCTGGCGGATGCTCGCCCGCTCCTCGCGCATCCGGTCGCGCGCATTGCCGAGACAGTGATTGACGAAGAACTTGCTGTAGCAATCGTGCTCCGCCACCGCATAACGATAATCGTTTTCTGCGGAGCGCTGATTGAGCACTTTTTGACGGGCGTCGAAATCCTGCGTGGCGGAAGCGGCGACGGGCGCGGCGGCTGCGAGATCCGGCGCGGCTGCGCCCGACGCCTGCGCATACGCGGCGGCAGACCCGCCGGACAAAGCGGCGGCCAGCGCTGCGCCGAGCGCGACGAGAGAAATGCGGGAAGTTGGCAACGTCGTAGGAAAGCTGCGGGACATGGGTCAAATTCTATCACCGCCCGGCTGGACGCTCCGCCATTTATGGCAAAATGCCCCGCTTCACTCACCCGCGGCATCGGTCCGGCGGGCCCGTGTTGCAGGCCGCCAGCACGGCCTGCCGGCCCGCGCCGCGATTTCAGCCAGGCAGATCATCCACGACATGACGGAAACCGTAGCACTCAAGATCGTACAGCGCATCGCCACCGAACTGTCCGTCCAGCCGCGCCAGGTCGCGGCGGCGGTGCAACTCCTCGACGAAGGCTCGACCGTTCCGTTCATTGCCCGGTACCGCAAGGAAGTGACGGGCAATCTGGACGACACGCAACTGCGCCAGCTCGAGGAACGCCTGCTGTATCTGCGCGAGCTCGAGGATCGCCGCGCGACGATCCTGGCGAGCATCGACGAACAGGGCAAGCTGACCGACGAGCTGCGCGCCGCGATCGACGCGGCCGACAGCAAGCAGGTGCTCGAAGATCTCTATCTGCCGTACAAGCCGAAGCGCCGCACGCGCGCGCAGATCGCCCGCGAAGCTGGCCTCGAGCCGCTCGCGCACGCGCTGCTCGCGAACCCGCTGCTCGATCCGCAGACGGAAGCCGCCGCATACGTCGACGCCGACAAGGGCGTCGCCGACGTCAAGGCGGCGCTCGACGGCGCACGCGACATCCTGTCCGAGCAATTCGGCGAAACGGCCGAGCTGCTCGGCAAGCTGCGCGATTACCTGCATAGCCAGGGCGTCGTGTCGTCGGCCGTCGTCGAGGGCAAGGAAAACGAGGAAGGCGAGAAGTTCCGCGACTACTACGACTACTCGGAAACGCTCCGCACCGTGCCGTCGCACCGCGCGCTCGCACTGTTCCGCGGCCGCAACGCCGGCGTGCTGACCGTGAAGCTCGGCCTCGGCGACGAACTCGATGCGCAGGTTCCGCACCCGGGCGAAGCGATGATCGCGCGCCATTTCGGCATCGCGAACCAGAACCGGCCGGCCGACAAATGGCTGTCCGACGTATGCCGCTGGTGCTGGCGCGTCAAGGTGCAGCCGCATATCGAGAACGAGCTGCTCACGCAACTGCGCGAGACGGCCGAAGCCGAGGCGATCCGCGTGTTCGCGCGCAACCTGAAGGATCTGCTGCTCGCCGCGCCGGCCGGCCCGAAGGCCGTGATCGGCCTCGACCCCGGTCTGCGCACGGGCGTGAAGGTCGCCGTCGTCGATCGCACCGGCAAGCTGCTCGCAACCGACACGATCTACCCGCACGAGCCGCGCCGCGACTGGGACGGCTCGCTCGCGAAGCTCGCGCGCATCGCCGCGCAGACGCAAGCGGAGCTGATCAGCATCGGCAACGGCACCGCTTCGCGCGAAACCGACAAGCTCGCGAGCGAACTGATCGCCAAGCATCCGGAATTGCGCTTGCAGAAGATCGTCGTATCGGAGGCCGGTGCGTCGGTGTACTCGGCGTCCGAGCTGGCCGCAAAGGAATTCCCGGACCTCGACGTGTCGCTGCGCGGCGCCGTGTCGATCGCGCGGCGCCTGCAGGACCCGCTCGCCGAACTCGTGAAGATCGAGCCGAAGGCGATCGGCGTCGGCCAGTACCAGCACGACGTGAACCAGCGCGAACTGGCCCGCTCGCTCGACGCGGTGGTCGAGGACTGCGTGAACGCGGTCGGCGTCGACGCGAATACCGCGTCGGTCGCGCTGCTCGCGCGCGTGTCGGGCCTGAATGCGACGCTCGCCCGCAACATCGTCGACTTCCGCGACGCGAACGGCCCGTTCCCGTCGCGCGACCACCTGCGCAAGGTGCCGCGTCTCGGCGACAAGACCTTCGAACAGGCAGCCGGCTTCCTGCGCATCAACGGCGGCGAGAATCCGCTCGATCGCTCGTCGGTGCACCCGGAGGCCTACCCGGTCGTCGAGCGGATTCTCGCGAAGATCAACAAGCGCATCGACGACGTGCTGGGCAGTCGCGACGCGCTGTCGGGCCTGTCGCCGGCTGAATTCGTCGACGAGCGCTTCGGCTTGCCGACCGTGCGCGACATTCTGTCCGAGCTGGAAAAGCCGGGGCGCGATCCACGGCCCGAATTCAAGACCGCCACGTTCCGCGACGGCGTCGAGAAGGTGTCCGACCTGATGCCCGGCATGCTGCTCGAAGGTGTCGTGACCAACGTCGCCGCGTTCGGTGCGTTCGTGGACATCGGCGTGCATCAGGACGGCCTCGTCCACGTGTCCGCGATGTCGACGAAATTCATCAAGGACCCGCACGAAGTCGTGAAGGCCGGTCAGGTCGTCAAGGTCAAGGTGCTCGACGTCGACGTGAAGCGCCAGCGCATCGCACTGACGATGCGCCTGGACGACGAAGCTGCCGCCCCCGGCGGCGGCGCGCCGCGCGGCGGCCAGGACCGCGGCAGCGCCGGCCGCGGCGCGGCCCGCCCGCAACGCTCGCGCGAGCCGGAGCCGGCCGGCGCGATGGCTGCGGCGTTCGCGAAGCTGAAGCGCTGAGCGCGCGCTCGCCCGCGGGCGAGCGCAACGACCGCCGTTGCGGCGTCGTGCCGCTCGGCTCGATCACGACGCCTTCCGCCCTACCGGCCGCATACTCGACGGCCCGATCGCATCTGCGATCGGGCCGTTTTACATTGATGAGCGATTCGAGATGTCGGCGAAGCCGCTGCGGGACGCCGCGCAGCGTGGAACAGGTCAGCTCGTGCTGAACGGGAGGAAGCGGATGTCGTCGATTGGATGCGCTCGGCGTCGAGCCTGACGACCACGCGGCCCAGCCATCATCGGCTCAAAACGCAACGCGCCGCCCCGCGCCTTCGCCAAAACAAAAATGCCGTTCAGTTTTTCAACTGAACGGCACGATTGCCGAAAGCGCAGCACGCGCCGCCGGTTAGATCTCGATCTTGGTGCCGAGCTCGACGACGCGGTTCGCCGGAATCGAGAAGAAGTCGGTCGGCTTCGCCGCGTTCTGGTGCATCCACGCGAACACGCGCTCGCGCCAGATCGACATGCCGGGCAGATGCGTCGGCACGACCGTCTCGCGCGCGAGGAAGAACGACGTGTCCATCAGCTCGAACGTCATGTCGTGCGTGCGGCCGAATTCCTCGAGCACGGCCTTCACGTCCGGCGTCTCGTTGAAGCCGTACTCGGCCTTGACGATATAGAGGCCGCCGCCCGCATCGCGCGAGCTGAGGCGCTTGTCGTCGCGCACGTACGGAATATCGCGCGTGACGAACGTGAGGAAAATGGTCCGCTCGTGCAGCACCTTGTTGTGCTTCAGGTTGTGCAGCAGGCTGACCGGCACGAGCTTGTCGTTGCCCGTCAGGTAGATGGCGGTGCCCGACACACGATGCGGCGGGTGCGCGAGCAGCCCCTGCAGGAACGGCTCGAGCGGAATGCCGTCGGCAGCCGTGCGCTCCTTGACGATGTGGCGGCCCTTGTACCAGGTCATCAGCAGGAAGAACAGCAGCGCGCCAATGCCGAGCGGGAGCCAGCCGCCCTGCGCGACCTTCAGCAGGTTCGCGCCGAAAAAGCCGAGGTCGACCGCGAGGAACACGGCGATGATCGCGCCGACCAGCAGCCGGTTCCAGTTCCACACCCGTACCATCACGACGGCCGCGAGCACGGTGGTGATCACCATCGTCGCCGTCACCGCGATCCCGTACGCGGCCGCGAGATTGTCTGAGCTCTTGAAGCCGATCACGATGCAGAGGATCACCGCCAGCAGCAGCCAGTTGACGACCGGCACGTAGATCTGACCGATCGCCAGCTCGGACGTATGCAGCACCTTCATGCGCGGCACGTAGCCGAGCTGGATCGCCTGCGACGTCAGCGAATACGCACCCGAGATCACGGCCTGCGATGCGATGACGGTCGCGACCGTCGACAGCACGACGAGCGGCAGCAGCGCCCACTCCGGCGCCATCAGGAAGAACGGATTCTCGATGGCCTTCGGGTTCTGCATCAGCAGCGCGCCCTGGCCGAAGTAGTTGAGCACCAGCGACGGCATCACGAGCCCGTACGCGGCCAGGCGAATCGGTTTTGCACCGAAGTGGCCCATGTCGGCGTACAGCGCTTCGGCGCCGGTCAGCACCAGCACGACCGAACCCAGCACCACGTATGCCTGGAGCAGATGGTCGGCCATGAACGACGCCGCGTAATACGGGTTGATCGCCGCGACGATGCCCGGCACGCGCGAGATGTGATAGACGCCCAGCGCCGCGATCGCGACGAACCACAGCACCATGATCGGCCCGAACAGCTTGCCGACCATCGCGGTGCCGTGGCGCTGGATCCAGAACAGCGCGATCAGGATCACGATCGTGATCGGCAACACGAGGTGGGACAGATGCGGCGTCGCGATCTCGAGCCCTTCGACCGCCGACATCACCGAGATCGCCGGTGTGATCACGGCATCGCCGTAGAACATGCATGCGCCGAAGATCCCGAGCGCCATCAGCGCGCCGGCCACTCGCGTCTTCGAGTCGAGCGGCCGCAGCGACAGCGCCATCAGCGCGAGCACGCCGCCTTCCCCGTTGTTGTCGGCGCGCATCACGAACAGCAGGTACTTGATGCCGACCACGAGCACGATCGCCCAGAACAACAATGAGATCACGCCGAGGATCGAGCTCTCGGTCAGCGGAATGCCGTGGGCGGGGCTGAACGCCTCCTTCAGCGAATACAGCGGGCTCGTGCCGATGTCGCCGAACACGACGCCGATAGCCGCTATCGCGAGCGCCTGCATCGAGTGTTGGTGCGTCGAATGCGCGTGGGCTGCGTCGGTCGCCTGGGTCGTGTCGTTCATATGAAGCTTGATAATCGGTCCGGGTCGGACGAAACGAGCGCTATTCTACTCGCGCCCCTCTGAAACACCGTCCTGCCTTGTTGCCCTGAAACCACGTGAGTCACGCCGCGCATGCATTCCTGCGCAAGCTGTGGCAGGGCTGCCATCATAGCCGCGGCCGCGCCATCTGCCTACCGGCGGCGTCCGGCTGCCGTGGCCGCGGTGCCGATCGTGCCGATCGTGCGGGGCGAATCGCGAACAAAAAAACGGCGCCGCAAGCGGCGCCGTGCAAGGCTGTCGGTCGGACGACCGGACGCTTACGCGCCCGAACCGTCGCGCTGCGCGCGACCGCGTTTGATCCATGCCTCGAGGTTGTGCGGACGAACGGTGTCCCACTCCTCGAACGGCTGATGAATCCACGGATTCGTCGGCAGGTACTGCGTGTGATAGTCGGGCTTGACCTTCGAGCAACCCTTGTACCAGAGCACGGCCGAGCGCACGGCCGTCACGGCCGGATAGCGCTCCTTCAGATGCTCCTGCACACGCGCGAGCGTCACGCCGGAATCGACGAGATCGTCGACCAGCAGCACGTTGCCCGCGAGATGGCCGCGTGTCATCGTGATGTACTGCGCGATGTCGAGCTCGCCCTGCTCGGTGCCGGCAGCTTCCCGATACGAACTCGTCGCGAGGATCGCGAGCGGCACGTCATAGATGCGCGACAGCTGGTCGCCCACGCGCAGACCGCCGCGCGCGAGGCACAGGATCTGGTCGAACTTCCAGCCCGATTCGTGAACCTTGAGCGCCAGCAGCTCGATCAGGCGGTGGTACTCGTCCCAGCCTACCCAGAGGTTCTTGTCGTCGTTGCGCGGATCGGTCATCAAGTCTGCCGCCGTCATCGTCATTTGCTGCGTCATCTGCGAATTACACCTTGAACGGATGACGGAGCAGGATCGTTTCGTCGCGGTCCGGCCCCGTCGAAATCATGTCGACCGGCACGCCGGCCACTTCCTGCACGCGGCTCAAGTAGGCGCGCGCGTTGGCCGGCAGCGCATCCCACGTCTTGATGCCGACGGTGCTTTCCTTCCAGCCGGCGAACGTTTCGTACACCGGCTCGCAGCGTGCGACGTCGGCTGCGCCGCGCGGCAGGATGTCCGCGTCCTTGCCGTCGATCTTGTAGCCGACGCACAGCTTCACTTCGTCGAGACCGTCGAGCACGTCGAGCTTCGTCATGCACAGGCCCGACACGCCGTTGATCTGGATCGAGCGGCGCAGCGCCGCCGCGTCGAGCCAGCCGGTGCGGCGGGGACGGCCGGTGACCGAACCAAATTCCTTGCCGACGTTAGCGAGCGTGATGCCGACCTGATCCTGGCGCTGCGGGTTGTCGGCGTCGTACAGCTCGCTCGGGAACGGGCCCGAGCCGACGCGCGTGCAGTACGCCTTCGTGATGCCGAGGATGTAGTTCAGCTTTTGCGGACCGACACCGGCGCCGGCCGATGCCGCGCCCGCGACGCAGTTGCTCGACGTGACGAAAGGATAGGTGCCGTGGTCGATGTCGAGCAGCGTGCCCTGCGCGCCTTCGAACAGCAGGTTCTGACCGGCGTTGTTCGCGTCGTACAGACGGCGCGACACGTCGGCCACCATCGGCTTCAGACGATCGGCGTAGCCAAGCATCGTGTCGAGCGTGGCCTGGAAATCGACTGCTGCGCCGCCCAGGTACTGGGTCAGCACGAAGTTGTGGAAATCGAGGTTTTCGCGCAGACGGTCGGCGAAGGTCTTCGGATCGAACAGATCCTGCACGCGCAGCGCGCGGCGGCCGACCTTGTCTTCGTACGCCGGGCCGATACCGCGGCCCGTCGTGCCGATCTTGCCCGCGCCCTTGCGCGCTTCGCGCGCCTGGTCGATCGCGATGTGGTACGGCAGAATCAGCGTGGTCGCTTCGGAGATGAACAGGCGGTCGCGCACGTTGACGCCGGCCTCTTCCAGCTCGCCGATTTCCTTGAACAGTGCCTCGGGGGACAGCACGACGCCGTTGCCGATGAAGCAGGCAACGCCTTCACGCATGATGCCCGACGGAATGAGGCGCAAGATGGTCTTCTTGCCGCCGATGATGAGGGTGTGGCCGGCGTTGTGACCGCCCTGGAAACGCACGACGCCCTGAGCGTGGTCCGTCAGCCAGTCGACGATCTTGCCCTTGCCTTCATCACCCCATTGCGTTCCCACGACGACGACGTTGCGCCCGGGAGTCACGTTCACTGCGCTGGCAGACATGTTGATTCGTTAGCTGGTTAAAAACGTATTCTACCTATGTTCGCGGGCGATTCCGAATTTTTCCGTTTCGCTTCAACGATATGCACGCCGAACGACGGCCCGCGAACGCCTGTTTAACGGGGCTCGACCACCCATGCGCCCGCACGTTCGACGAGCGAACGGTCGCATGCGAACTCGTCGAGCACGTGGTCGTGACCGGGCAGTGCCTGGATCACGACCTCGCCCGCATCGCGCAGCGCGGCGACGGCCGCGCTGAGTGCATCGTCCTGCGCCCAGGGCGCGAGAATCGCGGTGCCGCGCGCCTCGACCGGGGAAATCCGCGCGAGCTCGCGCAGGTCGAGCGAGAAACCCGTCGCCGGGCGCGCCCGGCCGTATGCCTGACCCACGTGGTCGTAGCGGCCGCCGCGCGCGATCGCGTTGGGCACGCCGTCGATGTAAGCGGTAAACATTGCGCCGCTGTGGTACGCATAGCCGCGCAGATCGGCGAGATCGACGGCGACTTCGACGCCCTTCGCGCTCGCCGCGAGCTGCGCGAGATCGTCCAGCGCGCGCGTGATTTCCGGCAGCACGGGCAGCCGCGCCCGCGCCTCGTCGAGCACGCTCGCGTCGCCGTACAGGTGCGGCAGCGCGCGCAACGCCGCGCGCGTGTCGGCGCCGAGATCGTCGGTCAGCTCATGCAGCAGCGGCACATCCTTGCCCGACAGCGCGTCGTACAGCGCTTCGCCGCGCGCGGCGGCCTGCGCATCGCGCGCGAGCAGCGCCGCGAGCACGCCCGCATGGCAAAGGTCCAGACGAATCCGCGACAGCCCCGCGAGATGCAGCGCGTCGAGCATCAGCTGCTGGATCTCCAGGTCGGCTTCCAGCCCCGCATGCCCGTAGATTTCGGCGCCGATCTGGATCTGCTCGCGCGTCGCGTGCAGACCGCGCGGGCGCGTGTGCATCACGTGGCCGGCGTAGCAGAGGCGCGTGACGCCCTGGCGGTTCAGCAGGTGCGCGTCGATCCGCGCGACCTGCGGCGTGATGTCGGCGCGCAGACCGAGCGTGCGGCCCGACAGCTGATCGACCAGCTTGAAGGTGCGCAGCCGCAGGTCGGCGCCGCCGCTCGTCAGCAGCGACTCGAGGTACTCGAGCAGCGGCGGCATCACCATTTCGTAGCCGTAAGAACGGAAGCGGTCGAGCAGCCTGCGGCGCAGCTCCTCGATCTTGCGCGCTTCCGACGGCAGTACGTCGGCGATATTCTCGGGAAGTAACCAGGTCGACATCGGTACGGTCCTACGACGGGAAACAGCGCGACTTTGCGCGCCGCGAGATGAATCGGAAATGGGAAATCGAAATCGGGCGGAACGAACGGCCGGTGCGCCGTCCGGTTCAGGTGGCGAACAGCAGCAGGACGAGCCCGAGCGCCATCACGATGAGCCCGCCGATCCGGATATGATGCGGCGGCCGCTCCGCTATTCTACGAAACGTGTCGCGCCATGCGACGGGAAACACGAAAGGGAACGCTCCCTCGATAATCAGCATCAGTGCTACCGCGAGCAACAACGAGCCAGCCAGATCCATGCGAGCGACGGCGCCGCTCGTCGCGGCACCCCAAAAAGTCAGTGTTTGCGGGGAGCGGGCGCCGGCGCGGCGGCACCGCCCGTCGGGCTGCGCATGAAGCGGAAGAACTCGCTGTCGGGATCGACGACGATGACGTCGTTGCGCTTGAACGTGTTCCGGTAAGCCTGCAGGCTCGCGTAAAACTGATAGAACTGCGGATCGCGGCCGAACGCGTCCGCGGCGATCGACGCGGCCTTCGCATCGCCCTCGCCCTTGATCGTCTGCGCCGACTTGTATGCGTTCGCGAGCACCGCCTGCTGATCGCGCTCGGCGTCGGCCTTGATCTGCTCGACATCCGCCGCGCCTTCGGCGCGCACGCGCGCGGCCTGGTCGCGCAACGCCGCGATCATCCGCTGATAGACGGCGTCCGTCTGCGCGGCCGGCAAGTCGACGCGCGTCAGCTGGACGTCGACCACGTCCACGCCGAAGCCCGCCGCCTTTGCCCGCACCGCGTCGCGCGCCGCGTTCGCGATGTCGCGCTGGCCGCCGAGCGCGTCGTCGAGCGCGCGCTTCGCGAAGGCGTCGCCGAGCGCGCCCTTCAGCGCATCGGCGAGGCGTTCGGTGGCGGCCGTCGGGTCGCCGCCGGTGGCCGTGAAATACTTCATCGGATCGTCGATCCGATACTTGAGCGCATACGCAACGAGCAGATCGTGCTTGTCTTCGGTGGCCAGTTGCAGCGGGTCCGTCGACTCGAGCGATTGCAGGCGCGTGTCGATCAGCGTCGCCGTCTGCAGCGGCGGCGGCAGCTTGAAGTGGATGCCGGGGCCGGCGAGCTGCGGCTGCCCGCCGTCGCGGCCGGACAGCACGGCCGCATGGCGCGGGTCCACGCTCAGCACCGTCGACGAAGCCGCGAACGCGGCGATCACGATTGCGACGACGAGCGCAATGATTCGATTCATGTTCTGCGCTCCCGTTACTTCAGATCGTCTTCGCGCGCGCGGCTGCGGAACGCCTCTCGCGAGCGCAGCACGTCGCTGCCCGCGGCGGGCGCGGCAGCGGCCGAAGCGCCGCTCGCCGGTGCGCCCGACGCGACGGCGGCCGGAGCCGACGCCGTGTCCGGCGCGGCTGCGCCGGCTGCCGCGTTCGATGCACCTGCGGCGTTCGCGGCATTTTGCCGGCCCTGCTCGACGAGCTTGTCGAGCGGAAGGTACACGACGCTGCTGCCCGCCTTGTTGCCGACGAATACCTTGGTCGCCTTCGAGTAGATTTCCTGCATCGTTTCGAGGTACATCCGCTCGCGGATCACGGCCGGCGCCTTCGAATACTGCGCATAAACCTGCTTGAACCGGTCGGCGTCGCCTTCGGCCTGCGTCACGACACGGTCGGCATAGGCCTTCGCATCGTCGACGAGTTTCGCGGCATCGCCCTGCGCCTTCGGCAACAGGTCGTTCGTATAGGCTTGCGCGGCGCGCTTGGCGGCCTCGCGCTCGTCGCGCGCCTTCGCGACCTCGGCATACGCGGCCTGCGTCTGTTCCGGCGCCGCGACGCTTTGCATCGTGACGGCCGTGACCTCGAGCCCGGACTGGTAGCGGTCGAGATCGCGCTGGATCGCGGCGGACAGCTGGCTGCGCAGCGCATCGCGGTCCTGGTTCAGGATGTCTGCCGCGCTGCGCGTGCCGACGATCGCGCGCACTGCGGCCTGGGCGGCCTGCGACACGCTGCGCTCGGGATCGACGCTGCGGAACAGGTAATCGGTGGCCGAACGCACGCGGTACTGGACGACGAAACGCACGTCGACGATATCCGCATCGCGCGTCAGCATCGCGGCTTCCTTGACGTTCGCGAGACGCACGACGTTGTTGCGGCCGATCTCGATCGAGCGCACTTGCGTCGTATCGACGATTTCGTGCGACGAGAACGGATACGGCGCACGCCAGTGGACGCCCTCGCCGACCGTGCCGGCCAGCTTGCCGAGCTGGAGCACGACGCCGGTCTGGCCGTCCTGCACGACGAACAGCCCGCTGCCCGCATAGACCGCGATCAGCACGCCGATCACGATGCCGACGCCGACGCGCGCAGCCCGGCCGTTGTCGGGCCGGAAGCCGTTGCCGCCCTTGCCGCCGAACAGGCCGCTCAGACGCCGGTTGAAGTTGCGCCACATCTCGTCGAGATCGGGCGGACCGTCACCGTCGCCGCCGGGCGGACGTTTCGATTCGTTGGCACGCGGACGGGATCCGTCGTTGCCTTTGCCGTCGCCGCGTCCCCAGCGGGGATCGTTGATCGACAGCAAGGCGCGCATCCGCCGCCAGGTACTCCGCTCGTTGTATTCGTTCACCAGAGTTTGTTCACCAGATTAGACGCCGGCGAACCGGCCGGGACCGGTTAGCGCCCGTGTTCGGAAATCGTGTGGCCTTCGTGTGGTTCAGCGGGCGCGCCGTCGAGCGCGCCGTCGGCTGACGTCGCGCCGGAAAGGTGTTCCGCGGAGGCGATCTCGGCGATGGCGGCACGCAACGCGTCGAGACCCTGACCGGTGCGCGCGCTCAAAAAGACGCGCGAAATATTACCATACTCGTCCCGCTCGACCGCGTCGCCGCGGGCGGCCAGTTCGGGCACGGCGTCGATCTTGTTGAACACCAGCACCTGCCGCACGGTGTCCGCGCCGATCTCGTGCAGCACGTCGTTGACCTGCTCGATCTGTTCGAGCCGCACGGCGCTCGACGCGTCCACCACGTGCAGCAGCAGATCCGCATGAATCGTTTCCTCGAGGGTCGCGCGAAACGCGGCAACCAGTTGGTGAGGCAACTCGCGGATGAAGCCGACCGTATCGGACACGACGATCTGGCCGACCTCGTCGCCCAGATACACGCGTCGCGACGTCGTATCGAGCGTCGCAAACAACTGGTCGGCCGCATAGGCCTGCGCCTTCGTCAGCGCATTGAACAGCGTCGACTTGCCCGCGTTCGTATAGCCGACCAGCGACACCGACATGGTGCCGCTGCGCGCGCGCTGACGACGCTGCGTGCTGTGCTGCCGGCGCAGCCGGTCGAGACGCGCCTTCAGCATTTTGATCCGCTCGCCGATCAGCCGGCGGTCGGTTTCGAGCTGCGTTTCGCCGGGGCCGCGCAGGCCGATACCGCCTTTTTGCCGCTCCAGGTGAGTCCACGCGCGAATCAGCCGGGTCGACAGATATTGCAGCTGCGCGAGCTCGACCTGCAGCTTGCCTTCGTGGCTGCGGGCGCGCTGCGCGAAGATATCGAGGATCAGGCTCGTGCGATCGACCACGCGGCGGTTCAGCGCCTGCTCCAGATTGCGTTGCTGGGCGGGCGCGAGTGCGTGGTTGAAGATGACGATTTCGACGTTGTGCGCGTCGCACGCGAGCCGCAATTCTTCGGCTTTGCCGCTGCCGATGAACATCTTGGCATCAGGGCTGGCACGACGACCGGTGAGGGTGACGGCGGGACGGGCTCCCGCGCTGGAGGCAAGAAGACTGAGTTCTTCGAGACTGGCTTCGAAATCGGTCTTGCCGAAGTCGATGCCGACGAGCGCTGCGTTGATCAAATTGTCGGGTGTCAAGATAAGGCGGCTGGCATCGGTCGCTCGCGGCGACCGGATGCCGGCCGCTGCGATAGGTTAGGACGAAGCTTCCGCGTCCGGGTGGAAATTCACCGGGCGCGCCGGCACGACCGTCGAAATGGCGTGCTTGTAGACCATCTGGGTCACGGTGTTACGGAGCAACACGACGTACTGGTCGAAGGATTCGATGTTCCCTTGGAGCTTGATCCCGTTGACGAGATAGATCGAAACAGGAACGTGCTCTTTACGCAGTGCGTTCAAAAACGGGTCTTGTAACAATTGCCCTTTGTTGCTCATGGCGTACTCCATCTTTTTTTGCAGGTTGATCTGGATTGGCGACGAAGAAAAAGAGATCCGGCGCCAATCGCTACACTATAGCTGATTTTGCCTGCCCCGCCCGGCCACTGGCCATGCGGCCAGGTCGTTGCCGGGCGTACCCGGCAGGCTCGTTCAGCCCTTGTCCGCGTACGGATTGTTCGACGAGCGGAACTCTATGCGCAATGGAGTCCCGGTCAGGGAGAAAGTTTCGCGGAATCTGTTTTCCAGATATCGCTTGTATGTCTCGGTCACCGCATCGAGCGCGTTGCCGTGGATCACGATCAGCGGCGGATTCTGGCCTCCCTGGTGCGCGTAGCGCAGCTTCGGGCGCACCGGGCCGCGACGGCGCGGCTGCTGGAACTCGACGGCCTCGATCAGCGCGCGCGTGAGCTTCGGCGTCGGCAGCTTCGCCATCGCCGCGGCATAGGCGTCGTCGACCGAGCGCATCAGCGCGCCGATGCCGGTCTTCTTCGCGGCCGAAATGTAGTGCGATTTCGCGAAATCGAGGAATTTCAGCTTGCGGGTCAAATCCGCTTTGGCGCGATCGCGCGCGTGATCGTCGAGGCCGTCCCACTTGTTGACGCCGATCACGAGCGCGCGGCCCTGCTCGACCACGAAGCCCGCGATGTGCGCATCCTGGTCGGAAATGTCCTGCTGCGCGTCGAGCAGCAGAATGACGACGTTCGCGTCGGAGATCGACTGCAGCGTCTTCACGACCGAGAACTTCTCGATCGCCTCGAACACCTTGCCGCGACGCCGCAGCCCGGCGGTATCGATCAGCGTGTACTTCTTGCCGTTGCGCTCGAAGTCGACGTAGATCGAATCGCGCGTCGTGCCCGGCATGTCGAACGCGATCACGCGATCCTCGCCGATCAGCGCGTTCACGAGCGTCGACTTGCCGACGTTCGGCCGGCCGACGATCGCGATCTTGATGCCGCGCGACGGATCGTTGTCGTCCGCTTCCTCCGGCTGGCCCGCATACGCGACTTCCAGCGCCTCGTTGATCATGTCGGTCACGCCGTCGCCGTGTGCGGCCGAGATCGCGCGCGGATCGCCGAGCCCGAGCTCGTAGAAGTCCGTCGCGACCGCCGTGTACTTCATCCCTTCGGCCTTGTTGACGACCAGGAAGATCGGCCGCCCGGTCTTGCGCAGATAGTCGGCGATCGACTTGTCCTGCGGCGCGAGGCCGTTGCGCCCGTCCACGATGAACACGACGACGTCGGCTTCCTCGACCGCCTGACGCGTCTGGCGCGCCATCTCGTGCAGGATGCCGTCCTTCGCGACGGGTTCGAAGCCGCCGGTGTCGACGACCAGGTACGGCCGCTCACCGACTCGCCCTTCGCCGTAATGGCGATCGCGCGTGAGGCCCGGCAAGTCGGCGACGAGCGCATCGCGCGAGCGCGTGAGCCGGTTGAACAGCGTGGATTTCCCCACATTGGGGCGCCCAACGAGGGCAATGACCGGTTTCATCTGTGTTTTCTACGGTAGTGCGCAGCAGCGGGAGGCCCGCTGCTGCGGGCGGCTGCGCTGAATGAAAATATCACGAATTCGCGCCGCGCCGGATGCGCGCGCCGGGCGCGCGGTGCGCGCCGTCGTCTTTCGCTACGAACTGCCTTTCAAATACTGCGCGGCCGGGGACACCGGCCGCGTTCATGTCGCGCGTTCGCGGCATGCGGAACTCGTTCCGCCACGCCGCGCTTCGCGCTTGCTGCGTGCGTATCAGCGCGGGCGGAACCCGTACAGGCCGCCGTCCTGGGTCTGCACGACCAGCGTGTTGCCGGCAAGCACCGGCGCCGCGGTGATCGCGCTGCCGTCGGTCTTCATCCGCGCGATGAAGCTACCGTCCTCGCGCGACAGGAAGTGCACGAAGCCCTTGTAGTCGCCCATCACGACCGCATGGCCGAGCAGGTAAGGTACGCCGACGTCGCGGCTCTTCAGCTTGTCGTTACGCCAGAGCGGGTTGCCGCTCGCCGCGTCGTACGCGGTCACGACCGACCAGTCGTCGCCGGCGGCCACGACCGAATCGTCCTGCGCGAGACCGCTGCGGCTCGAGAACGGCTTTTCCCACACCGGACGGCCCGAGTTCGCGTCGAAGCAGCCGATCTGCCCCTGGAACGTGACCGCGCATGCCTGCGCGCCCACGAGCGTCGGCGGACCGCTGACGTCGTTGATGCGCTCGACCTCGGTCACCCCCTTCGGGAACGACACGGGCGTCTGCCAGAACGGCTCGCCCGTCTGCAGGTTCAGCGCAACCAGGCCGCCGCCGGGGAAGCCGGCCAGCACGGCCGCATCGCCGGCGAACGTCATGCCGGCCGACACGCGCAGGTTCAGCGGCACCGCGCGGTTGCGGTAATTCCACTTCTGCTCGCCGGTCTGCGCGTTGAACGCGATCACCTGGCCGTCGATCGTGCGCACGATCACGAGGCCGTTGCCGACCAGCGGCGGCGAGAAGACCTCGCCCTGCACGGTGGTCTTCCACAGCAGCTTGCCGTCGGGGCCGAGCACGAACACGCCGCCCTTCAGCGCGCCGACCGCGGTCAGGTTGCCGTCGCTGCCGACACCGGCCGACAGGTCCGAACCGACCTTCCCGCGCCACACCGTCTGGCCCGTCTTCGCGTCGATCTTCTCGACCGAACCGTTCTCGCCCGCCGCGTAGACGGCGTCGCCCACGGCCACCGGCGAGAACAGGTAGCGTCCGCCCTTGCCGACGCTCGCCTTCCAGACCTGTTGCACGTCGAGGACGGGCTTGAACTCGGTGAGGGGCGTCGGCACGCGGCGCGCGTCCTTCGACGACGAGCAGGCCGCCAATGCCAGGACAGCCGCCGCGCAGGCTACGGGCACAGCGTAACGTTTCAGCAAATTCATCGGTTAGCGAAGCAGAGTTAAGAGGTTGAGGGGGCCGACATCAGCCGCCGAGCGCGTCCAGCTTGAACTGCACGAGCTGGCGCGCCGACTGGTCGTCCTTCGACAGGCCGTCGAGCGCGAGCTTGTACGCGGCGCGCGCATCGTCGGTCTTGCCTTGCGCGGCCAGCAGATCGCCGCGGCGATCGGCCACGAGGCCCTTGAATGCATCGACCGGGGTGCCCGACAGCAGCGCGAGACCCGCGTCGTACGCCTTCTCGTCGAGCAGCAGCGACGCAAGCCGCAGCTTCGCGATCTGCTTGTACTCGTCGTCCTTGGCGTGATCGGCGGCCCATTGCAGCTGCGCCTTCGCGCCGGCCGCATCGCCGCTCGCGTACAGCGTCTTCGCAGCCGCGAGCGCGGTCATTTGTGCATAGGCCGTGCTGCCGAACTTGTCTTCCATGTCGGCGGCCGCGCGGGCCATCGTGGCCTTGTCGTTCGCCGCAGCGGCCTTCTGCACCTGCTCGTACAGGCCGGACGCCTCGGCGGCCTGGCGGCGCTGCCAGTAATTCCAGCCGTTGAAACCGGCCGCGACGACCAGCGCCGCGAGCACGATCCACGTCGTGAGATTGCCCCAGCGGGCCCACCACGCTTTCAGACTTTCAATCGATTCTTGTTCGTCGTGATAACTCATCGGCGAGCGATTCCTTCCTTTTCGGGCTTTTCTTGTCGAGCGAATGCCAGCGCGATCAGTCGTCGCCGTCTTCGGCGGATGCAACCATCGCATTGATTAGGAATTCGGTCAAGCCTTCGACCGGTACGGTCTGCTGAACGTTCTTTTCCCCTTCCTGGCCGGCGCCGCGCAGCGCTTTCACGCCCGCCGTGCCGTTCGCCACCTCTTCTTCGCCGAAGATCACCGCGAACGCGGCGCCGCTCGCGTCGGCCCGCTTCATCTGCGACTTGAAGCTCGCCGGCGCGCCGTCGGCGCTGCAGTGGAAGATCACGTCGAGGCCCGTGTCGCGCAGACGCTCGGCCGCGATGAACGCCTGTTCGCGCGCCGCCTCGCCCTGGTGCACGACGTACACGTCGACGCCTTCCTGCTCGGGCGCGAGGTCCTCTTCCTTCAGCAGCTCGAGAATGCGCTCGATGCCCATCGCCCAGCCGCATGCGGCGGTCGGCTTGCCGCCCAGCTGCTCGATCAGCGGATCGTAGCGGCCGCCCGCCGCGACCGTGCCTTGCGCGCCGAGCTTGTGGGTCACCCATTCGAACACGGTCAGATTGTAGTAGTCGAGGCCGCGCACCAGCCGCGGATTGATCTTGAACGGAATGTTGTTCGCGAGCAGCAGGCGCTGCAGCCCCTCGAAGTGCGCGCGCGATTCGTCGCCGAGGAAGTCGATCAGCTTCGGCGCGTTCTGGGCGATTTCCTGCAGCGCCGGATTCTTCGTGTCGAGCACGCGCAGCGGGTTCGTGTACAGACGGCGCTTCGCATCCTCGTCCAGCACGTCGACGTGCTGCTCGAGGTACTTGATCAGCTCGACGCGGTGCGCGGCGCGCTCTTCGGCCAGGCCGAGCGAATTGATCTCGAGTTTGATGCCCGTCAACCCGAGGTCGTCCCACAGGCGCTGGCACATCATGATGATCTCGGCGTCCGCGTCCGGGCCCGCGAAGCCGAGCGCCTCGACGCCGACCTGGTGGAACTGGCGATAACGGCCGCGCTGCGGACGCTCGTGACGGAACATCGGGCCGATGTACCACAGGCGCTTCGGGCCGTCGTACAGCATGTTGTGCTCGATCGCCGCGCGCACGACGGCCGCAGTGTTCTCCGGGCGCATCGTCAGGTTTTCGCCGTTGAGCGCGTCGGTGAAGCTGTACATCTCCTTCTCGACGATGTCCGTGACTTCGCCGATGCCGCGCGTGAACAGCTGCGTGTGTTCGACGATCGGCGTGCGGATGTTCTGATAGCCGTACGCGCGCAGCAGCGATTTCACGGTAGCTTCGAAGAACTCCCACAGGCCGGCATCCTGCGGAAGGATGTCGTTCATGCCCTTGACGCCCGCGAGCTTCTCGATCTTGCGTTTCTGTTCAGTCATCGTTCGTGTGTATGGACGAATGGTTCAGGCCGCGCTGCGGCCGTAATTGCGTGCGACGTAGTCGCTGACGATCTGCTGGAATTCCTCGGCGATCCGCTCGCCGCGCAGCGTCTTGACCTTCTCGCCGTCGATGAAGACGGGTGCGGCCGGGTTCTCGCCCGAGCCCGGCAGGCTGATGCCGATGTTCGCGTGCTTCGACTCGCCCGGGCCGTTGACGATGCAGCCCATCACCGCGACGTTCATCTTCTCGACCCCCGGATACTCCTTGCGCCACACCGGCATCTGCTCGCGCAGGTAGGTCTGGATCTGCATCGCGAGCTCCTGGAACAGCGTGCTCGTCGTGCGGCCGCAACCCGGGCAGGCGATCACCATCGGCGCGAACGAGCGCAGGCCCATCGTCTGCAGGATTTCCTGGCCGACGATCACCTCGCCCGTGCGCGGTGCGCCCGGCTCCGGCGTCAGCGAGATGCGGATCGTGTCGCCGATGCCTTCCTGCAGCAGCACGCCCAGCGCCGCAGTCGACGCGACGATGCCCTTCGAGCCCATGCCGGCCTCGGTCAGGCCCAAGTGCAGCGCGAAGCCGCAACGGCGGCCGAGTTCGCGGTACACGGCGATCAGGTCCTGCACGCCGCTGACCTTGCACGACAGCACGATGCGGTCGCGGCCGAGGCCCAGCTCGACAGCGCGCTCGGCCGAGCCGATCGCCGACTGGATCAGCGCCTCGTACATCACGCTCTGCGCGTCCCACGGCTGCGAACGCGCGGCGTTCTCGTCCATCATCCGCGCGAGCAGGTCCTGATCGAGGCTGCCCCAGTTCACGCCGATCCGCACCGGCTTGTCGTACTTCGCCGCGGCTTCGATCATCTGCGCGAACTGCGTGTCGCGCTTCGCGCCCTGGCCGACGTTGCCCGGGTTGATCCGGTACTTTGACAGCGCCTCCGCGCAGCCCGGATAGTCGCGCAGCAGCAGATGGCCGTTGTAGTGGAAGTCGCCGACGAGCGGCACCGTCACGCCCATGCGGTCGAGCTGCTCGCGGATGGCCGGCACCGCGGCGGCCGCCTCAGGCGTGTTCACCGTGATGCGCACCAGTTCGGAACCGGCGTTCGCGAGATCCTTGATCTGGATGGCGGTGCCGATCGCATCGGCCGTGTCGGTATTCGTCATCGACTGCACGCGCACCGGCGCATTGCCGCCGATCGTCACGAGCTGCCCGCCCCAACGAACATCCACCGCATGCGACACGCGACGCGGCTGGTGGCCGCCGAACACCGGCTCGGTTGAACAAATCTGACTGCTGCGTGGGGATTGAGCTTCGGATTGCATCGATAGATCCATTTACGCGGAATGCGCCGCGACGGCGCATGAATTGAAAAAGCGCCGTGCCCTCGCGGCCCGTGCAGCACGGGCCTTCGTCACGGCGCTTGGCGTCAGGGCAACGTGAACCGCGCCACGTTACCCCGCGCTGCCGAATATTTTGCCGGATCGACGGGTTTTCCGTCGAACGCGACCGCATCGAGACCGGCCTTGTTGCCGATCGTGACCTTGAACGGGCCGTCGCCTGCGACCTGCTTCGTCTCGCCGGCCCGCACCAGCGCCGAGAACAGCTCCTTGCCGTTCTTGTCGCGCACGCTGAACCAGCAGTCCTGCTTGACCTTCAGCTCGACCACCGACTGGCCCGCGGCAACCGCGACGCTCGCTGGCTCGGCCGCATTTGCCGTGCTTGCCGCGCTCGCGGCGGCCGGCTGCGATGCGGGCGATGCTGGGGCCGCAGCCGCCGGGGCAGCCACGGACGCCGCGACCGGCGCCGACGCCGACGCCTGCGCGACTACGGCCGAAGCAGCCACAACCTCGTTGCCTGCTGCCGTCGACGCACTGCCCGCCGCGGGCTCTTCCGCGGCCGATGCGGCCGATGCCGCCACTGCACTCGCCGCCGGCGCATGCTCGGCGGCGGCGCCCTTGAAGCGGGCGAGCCAACTCGCCGAATCGCCGCCAGTGTGCCACATGAGCACGGCGATCACCGCCACGACGACGATCGCGGTGCCCCACAGCCACGGATGATGACCGGACGAGCTGCCGAGCGGGATCGACACGCGGCCACGCGGCAGATCCGTGCCGCTCGACGCGGGCATCGACAGGTCGACTTCCGGCACGCCGCGCTCGCGGCGCAGCGCCTGCGCGAACGGCTCCGGATCGACGCCGAGCATCTTCGCGTAGCTGCGCACGACCCCGAGCGCGAACGTCACGCCGGGCAGATGACTGATGTCGCCCGCCTCGAGCGCGCGCAGCTTCTGCGGAGCGACCTTGAGCCGCGCCGACACGTCGTCGACCGTCCAGCCCTTCGCCTCCCGTAGCTGCGCCAGCCGGCTGCCCACGGCCGCCAGCGTTTCCAGCCCCGCCGGTGCCGGCTTCGCGGCATTCGTCTCTGCGCCGTTTGTCGGCTGCGGCTCACTCATCCTTGTCCTCGCGTCGATTCTTCTTCACTGGGGCGCCGCCGGCCCCTGCCGGCCGGCACCCGCTACCGTCCATACCATGCGCGGCGCCAAGGCGCCGCGACCGATCGCTATTCGCGTGTTGTACCGCCAAAAAGTTCGGGCATCCGCATTTGCGCGGCCCCGTCAAACCGCCCGAACTTCGATGATCTTTGCTGCTGTGCCCGTCCGTTCGGCGAGGCGCGTGCGATCCTTCACGGCGCCGGCCAACTGCCCGCACGCGGCGTCGATGTCGTCGCCGCGCGTCTTGCGCACGGTCGTGACGACACCCGCGTCGATCAGAACCTGCGCAAAACGCTTGATCTGCTCCGGCTTCGAGCGGATGAGGCCCGATTCCGGGAACGGATTGAACGGGATCAGATTGAATTTGCACGGCACGTCACGCGTGACGGCCAGCAATTCGCGCGCATGCGCTTCGGTGTCGTTGACACCGTCGAGCATGCAGTATTCGAAAGTGATGAAATCGCGCGGCGCGACTTTCAGATAGCGCTGGCACGCCGCCATCAGTTCGCGCAGCGGATGCTTCTTGTTGAGCGGCACCAGCTCGTCGCGCAGCGCGTCGTTCGGCGCGTGCAGCGACACGGCGAGCGCGACCGGCAATTCGGCACCGAGGCGGTCCATCATCGGCACCACGCCGGACGTCGACAACGTGACGCGGCGGCGCGACAGCCCATAGGCGTTGTCGTCGAGCATCAGCCGCATCGCGGGCACGACCGCGTTGTAGTTCAACAGCGGTTCGCCCATGCCCATCATCACGACGTTCGTGACGACCCGTTCCGCCTTGCCGTTCGGTCCGGGCGCGCGGCCCAGCGACGCACGCAGCGCAAATTCGGCCATCCGCAGCTGGCCGATGATTTCGGCCGTCGACAGGTTGCGCGAGAAGCCCTGCTTGCCCGTCGAGCAGAAGCGGCAATTGACCGCACACCCGGCCTGCGACGACACGCACAGCGTGCCGCGCGTCTCTTCCGGGATGAACACGGTTTCGACCGCGTTGCCGTTCCCGACGTCGATCAGCCACTTGCGCGTGCCGTCGGCGGAAACGTGATCGCTGGCGATCTCGGGCATGCCGATCGTCGCGCGGCCCTTGAGCTTTTCTCTCAGGGACTTCGCGAGGTCGGTCATGCCGTCGAAATCGCCGGCGTTGTACTGATGGATCCAGCGCTGCAACTGCTTGGCGCGGAACGGCTTCTCGCCGAGGCTGCCGCAGTACGCGACAAGACCCTCGGCATCGAAGTCGAGAAGATTGACGGAAGTTTCGCTCGTCATGATGTGCTGCCTTGCCGCGTGCGCCGAATCCTGCCTGACCGTTGCCAGCCAGCGCTTAACGCGAGTAGACGTTCATTTCCGGGAAGAAGAACGCGATTTCGACCGCTGCCGTTTCAGCAGCGTCCGAGCCGTGCACGGCGTTCGCGTCGATGCTGTCGGCGAAGTCGGCGCGGATCGT
The DNA here is from genome assembly GCF_004368385.1 of Burkholderia sp. B10. NCBI lineage: Bacteria > Pseudomonadati > Pseudomonadota > Betaproteobacteria > Burkholderiales > Burkholderiaceae > Burkholderia > Burkholderia sp. B10. The sequence continues at coordinate 94,419 of NZ_PQMX01000002.1, forward strand.
GCCCTTTTCCGCCTTCTTCGGATCCGTCGCGCCCATCAGGTCGCGGTTCTTCAGGATCGCGCCTTCGCCTTCCAGAACCTGGATCATCACCGGGCCCGAGATCATGAAGTCGACGAGGTCCTTGAAGAACGGACGTGCTGCGTGAACTGCGTAGAACTTCTCTGCGTCGGCACGCGACAGGTGCGCCATGCGCGATGCGACGATCTTCAGGCCGGCGCCTTCGAAACGGCTGTAGATCTGGCCGATCACGTTCTTTGCCACCGCATCCGGCTTGATGATCGACAGGGTGCGCTCGATTGCCATAAAAACTCCAAAAAATTAAGAAGTTACAGGTTCAAATGAATCCGCTATTGTAGCACGATCCCGTGTATCATTGCGATTGAACCCTTACACCGGCGAAAGGTTCGGAATCCCTGTGTTTTTGCGCTGCCCGGCCATTGAAACCAAGCGGCGCGGAACGTATCTTAGCCATAGCTGCTCCGGTTTGCTGCGCCGCACACCGCGCGCGCCGAACCGGCCCCGAACGCCCGTGCGTTCAATGTTAGGAGAAACCATGAACGACTATCCGTACAATTTCGGCCGCGGCGGCACCGTCAGCACCGCGGAGGTTCGCAACCGCGTGCTGCGGAACACGTACTGGCTGCTCGCGCTGTCGATGATCCCGACCGTCCTCGGCGCGTGGGTCGGCGTCGCGACGGGCTTCTCGCTGTTCGCCGCCACCAGCCCGATGATGAGCCTGCTCGCGTTCTTCGCGATCGCGTTCGGCTTCATGTTCGCGATCGAGCGCACCAAGAACAGCGCCGCCGGCGTATTCGTGCTGCTCGGCTTCACGTTCTTCATGGGGCTGATGCTGTCGCGCCTGCTCAGCTTCATCCTCGGCTTTTCGAACGGCCCGTCGCTGATCATGCTGGCGTTCGGCGGCACCGGCATCATCTTCGCCGCGATGGCGACGGTCGCAACGGTCAGCAAGCGCGACTTCTCCGGGCTCGGCAAATGGCTGTTCATGGGCGTCATCGTGATCCTGCTGGCGTCGGTCGCGAACATCTTCCTGCAATTGCCGGCGCTGATGCTGACCGTGTCGGTCCTCGCGATCGCGATCTTCTCCGCGTACATGCTGTTCGACGTCCAGCGCGTCGTCAACGGCGGCGAGACGAACTACATCTCGGCCACGCTCGCGATCTACCTCGACCTGTACAACGTGTTCACGAACCTGCTCGCGCTGCTCGGCATCTTCGGCGGCAACCGCAACTGACGTTCGGCTCACCCATAAAAAAACCGGCCCGCAGGCCGGTTTTTTTTCGTCCGCGACCGCGGCTCAAGCGCGCTCGAACAGCGCGATCGATTCGACGTGCGACGTATTCGGGAACATGTTCACCACGCCGGCGCCCTTGAGCCGATAACCGGCCTCGTGGACGAGCAGCCCGGCGTCGCGCGCGAGCGTCGACGGGTTGCACGACACGTAGACGATCCGCTTCGGCAGCGGGCCTTCACCGCTCTGCGCGATCTCGGCGAGCGCCTTGGACACCGCGAGCGCGCCTTCGCGCGGCGGGTCGATCAGGAACTTGTCGAACGCGCCGAGCGCGCGCAGATCGTCGCCCGTCACTTCGAACAGGTTCCGGCACGCGAACGTCGTATGGCCGTCGACGCCGTTCTCGCGCGCATTCGCGAGCGCGCGCGTCGTCAGCGTTTCGCTGCCCTCGATGCCCATCACCTCGCGCGCCAGGCGCGCCAGCGGCAGCGTGAAGTTGCCGATCCCGCAGAACAGGTCGAGCACGCGATCGTCGCGCGACGGCGCGAGCAGACGCAGCGCACGCCCGACCAGCACGCGATTGATCTGATGGTTGACCTGCGTGAAGTCGGTCGGCTTGAACGGCATGCGGATGCCGAACTCCGGCAGCGTGTAGTCGAGCGCCACGTCGAGCGGATAGAACGGCGCGACCGTGTCGGGGCCCTTCGGCTGCAGCCAGAACTGCACGTTGTGCTCGTCCGCGAACGCGCGCAGCAGCGCTTCGTCGTCGGCATTGATCGGCTCCAGGACGCGCAACACCAGCGCGGTCACCTGCGAGCCGACCGCCAGCTCGATCTGCGGCATCCGATCGCGGATCGACAGGCCCTCGACCAGCCGGCGCAGCGGCACCAGCATCGCCGACACGTGCGGCGGCAGCACTTCGCAGCTCGTCATGTCGGCAACGTAGCTGCTCTTCTTTTCGTGGAAGCCCACCAGGACGCCGCCCTTCTTCGCGACGTTGCGCACGGTCAGGCGCGCGCGGTAGCGATAGCCCCACGACGGGCCGTGGATCGGCGCGTACATCGCCTCGGCGCGCAGCTTCGACAGATGCCACAGGTTGTCCTCGAGCACGCGCTGCTTGATCGCCACCTGCGCGCGCATGTCGAGGTGCTGCATCGAACAGCCGCCGCAGGTGCCGAAAAATTCGCATTTCGGCTTCGTGCGCATCACGCTCGGGCGCAGAATGTCGACGACGGTCGCCTGCTCGTAGCTCGGCTTGCGGCGATAGCTCGAATAGGTCACGCGCTCGCCGGGCAGCGCGCCTTCGACGAAGATCACCTTGCCGGGCGTGCCATCCTCGGTCGCCGTGCGGCCGACACCGCGCGCTTCCATGTCGAGCGATTCGATCTCGAGCACCGGGGCAGGCCCGGGCGGGACGGGCGCATTTTTCGATTTGCGCGTAGAAGTGGGGACGGCTTCGGACACCAGCTTTTCCTGACAAAACGTTGAAGAAGGCGAGATTGTAGACGACGAAAGCCCGCGTCGCCCGCTTTCGTCGCGCGGGCGCGGGCGCGGGCGCCGGCGCAACGGACACGACCCGGCCCGCGGGCGGCGCGGGCGCTGCCGGCCGCCATCGAACTCGGAGCTCGACCATGCGATTGATCGACTGGAACATTCAATGGGGACGCGATGCCGACGGCGTCGTCGATCTGCCGCGCATCGTCGCGGCCGCTCGCCGGCTCGGCGACTTTGACGTGCTGTGTCTGCAGGAGGTCACGCGTGGCTTCGGCGCACTGCCCGGCGGGCCCGGACCGGACCAGTTCGCGGAGCTCGCCGCGCTGCTGCCCGGCTATACGATCGTCGATGCGATCGGCGCCGACCTGCCCGCGCTCGAGCCCGGCGCGCCGCGCCGGCAATTCGGCAACGCAATCGCGACGCGCCTGCCGGTCGGCCGCGTGTTGCGGCAATTGCTGCCGTGGCCGGCAGACGCCGGTGCGCCGTCGATGCCGCGCGTCGCGCTCGAGGTCGAATTGCTGACGCCGTCGGCCCCCGTGCGCGTGGTGACGACGCACCTCGAGTTCTATTCGGCGCGCCAGCGGCTCGCGCAGGTCGATGCGTTACGCGCCCGCCACCGCGAGGCCTGCGCGCACGCCGACCACCCGGCGCCGGCCGAAAACGCGACGGGACCGTTCAGCGCGACGGCGCAGCCGCGCGACGCGATCGTCTGCGGCGACTTCAACAGCGCGTTCGACAGCGACGCGTACCGGCGCATGCTGGAGCCAATCGCCGATGCGCCGTCGTTCGTCGACGCGTGGGTCGCGCGCCATCCCGGCCGCACGCCGCCGCCGACGGCCGGCGTCTACGACACGGTGCAATGGTCGGACGGGCCGCTCGCGTGCGATTTCGTGTTCGTGACCGAGACGCTGCTGCCGCGCATCACGCGCTGCGAGATCGACGGCGACGTGCGCGCGTCGGATCATCAGCCGGTCGTGCTCGAACTCGATTGAGGGCAAACGCGGTGCGGCCGCGCGGTCGGCGGCCCGTGCTCAGGCGTCGAAGCCGGCCAGGTATTCGGCCCAGTGCGCCGCGGGTTCCTGCGCGAGCGCGTTCTTCACGAGCAGGATTTCATCCGCGTATTCGTTCGGCGTGAGCCCGCCGCGCATCAGCTGGAAGCGGCAGTACAGCAGATACGTGTTGACGACGTCGGTTTCGCAGTAGTTGCGGATCTCGTCGATCCGGCCATCCCGAAATGCCGGCCACACCTGGCTGCCGTCCATTCCGAGCTTGCCCGGAAAGCCGCACAGCTTCGCCAGCGCGTCGAGCGGCGCATTGGCGCGCGCCTGGTACATCGCGAGCACATCCATCAGATCGGTGTGCCGCGAGTGATAGCGCGAGATGTAGTTGTTCCACTTGAACTCTCGGTCGTCCTCGCCGAGATCCCAATAGCGGGTCGCCGGGATGCCGTGCACGAGCGCACGGTAGTGCAACACCGGCAGATCGAAGCCGCCGCCGTTCCACGACACGAGTTGCGGCGTGTATTTCTCGATCACGCGGTAGAACGACTGGACCAGCGCGGCTTCGTTGTCCTGCGGCGTGCCGAGCGAGCGCACGCGAAAGCCGTTGTTGTCGCGGAACACGCAGGAGATCGCCGCGATGCGCTGCAAGTGATGCGGCAAGAAATCGCTGCCGGTCTTCTCACGGCGGGCGGCGAACGCATGCTCGGCCACCGCCGCATCGTCGAGCGTCGCGGGCAGGTCTTCCAGACGGCGAATGCCGTCGACATCGGGAATGGTCTCGATGTCAAAAACGAGAATCGGAGTCATCGATTACAGAACGGCGTCCTTGCGCACGCCGTTGGAGGCAAAGAACCGCTTCAGGCGCACCAGCGCTTCCTGCTGGATCTGCCGCACGCGCTCGCGCGTGAGCCCCATCTCGTCGGCCAGTTCCTCGAGCGTGGCCGGTTCGATGTGATTCAGCCCGAAGCGGCGTTCGATCACGTGCCGGTGCTTGTCGGACAGCCGCGACAGCCACGCGCGCGTGAGCGTCTCGAGCTCGCGGTGCTGCACTTCGGCATCGGGCGACTGGCTCTGGTCGTCCGGCAGCAGATCGAGCAGGCTGCTCGCGGGATCGAGATCGAGCGGCGCGTCGAGCGACGCGGTGTGCTCGTTCAGCGCGAGAATGTCGGTGACTTCCTCGGCGGTCTTGCCGGTGAGGTAGGCGATGTCGTCGATGCTGGCTTCGCGGCGTTCGGCCGCGTCGCCCGTCGACATCGAGTTCTTTTCGAGGTGGCGCTTCGCGCGCAGCACCTGGTTCAGCTCGCGGATCACGTGCACAGGCAGGCGCACGGTACGCGCCTGATTCATGATCGCTCGCTCGATGCTCTGGCGAATCCACCATGTCGCGTAGGTCGAGAAGCGAAAGCCGCGCGTCGGGTCGAATTTCTCGATCGCGTGCATCAGACCGAGATTGCCCTCCTCGATCAGGTCGAGCAGCGGCACGCCGCGGTTCAGATAGCCCTTTGCGATGCTGACGACGAGACGCAGGTTGCGCTCGATCATCACCTGCCGCGCGTCGAATTCGCCCGCTTTCGCGAGACGCGAATAGCGCTGCTCCTCCTCGACGGTCAGCAGCGGCTTGACGCTGATACGGTTCAGATAGTGCTGGATCGTGTCGGCCGTGAGTTCGGCCTGCAGCAATGCGCGGAAATCGTCGACGTCGGGGGCGGCTTCCGCGCGGCCTTCGCGTTCGTCGTCGCCGTCGGCTTCGACCTCGCGCGTGTCGAGACCGGTTTCGGTTTCCGCGACGTCTTCTTCGTCGTCCGTCGAAGCGCCAGCTCGCTTCACCGATGCTTGCGTGGCACGACTGATCTTCTCAGACTCGGCTTGCGGCTCGTGGCGCTTCGATTTCGGCATGGTCGTCTCGGTTATTGAGGCGGCAAATACTTCAGCGGATCGACAGGCTTACCCTGCCGGCGAACCTCGAAATGCAGCATCACGCGGTCGGCATCGCTGTTACCCATCTCGGCGATCTTCTGCCCCTTCGTCACCGCGTCCCCCTCTTTTACCATCAAAGCGCGATTGTGTGCATACGCCGTGAGGTAAGTCGCGTCGTGCTTGATGATAATGAGGTTGCCGTAGCCGCGCAGGCCATTGCCCGAGTAGACGACGCGGCCGTCGGCCGCCGCCTTCACCGCCTCGCCCGCGGTGCCGCCGATATTGACGCCCTTGTTCTTCGCGTCGTCGAAACCGTTCAGCACCGGGCCGCGCACCGGCCACGCAAACGTGACGGGACCGCTCGGCGCTGCCGCGCCATCGCTGGCTGCCGGGGCCGACGGCGGCGTGCTCGCCGACGACGAACCGGCTGCCGGCGTCGCCGGGCCGCTGCTCAGCGGCGCGGTCGTCACGGCCGCGCCGCCGATCGGTGCGGCGACCGGCGCGCCGGCCGTCGCTGCGCCGCCTGGCGGGGCGACGCGCAGCAACTGGTCGACTTCGATCTGGTTCGGGTTCGCGAGGTTGTTCCACGCGGCGATGTCGCGATAGTTCTGCCCGTTCTCGAGCGCAATCCGGTACAGCGTATCGCCGGGTTTCACGCGATAGAAGCCGGGCGGCGGCGGACCGAGCGGCACCGCCGGCTGCGTGGCGGCGGTCGTGCCGAGCGAACCGGAGCGGTCGACGACGGGCGCGTTGTCGAGCCGCGTCGCACAGGCGGCCAGCAGCGTGGAGAACGCGGCCACACAGATCGCGCGCTGCGCGAACGTGAGCGGTTCCCTGGTTCGGTTGTTTTGCATCACGCGCAACATACTCATCGGTTTCAAATCACTCCGGATTTTAAAGGGACAAAGAAAACGCGATCAAGCCGCGACTCCCGCCACTGCGCGTGCGCGACGCGCTCGATCAGCGTGAGCACCTGGGGCTGCCCGCTCTGCGCGCCGACCGGCGCGACGAGCCGGCCGCCGATCGCGAGCTGCTCGAGCAGCGCCTGCGGCACGTCGAGCCCGGCCGCCGCGATCACGATCGCGTCGAACGGCGCCGCGGATGGCAGCCCGACCCGCCCGTCGCCGTAGTGCAGACGGATGTTCGGCACGCGCAGCGGCCGCAGGTTCAGCTTGGCGCGCTCGTAGAGCGGCTTGATGCGTTCAATCGAATACACGTCGCGCGCCACGTGGCTCAGCACGGCGGCCTGATAGCCGCAACCGGTGCCGATCTCGAGGACGCGCTCGAGCGTGCGGCCGGCCATCGCGAGCTCGATCATGCGCGCGACCACCGACGGCTTGGAAATGGTTTGCTGATGGCCGATCGGCAACGCGGAATCTTCGTAGGCCTGCGTCGCGAGGCCCGCGTCCACGAACAGATGGCGCGGCACCGCCGCCATCGCGTCCAGCACGCGCGGATCGGTCACGCCGTTCGCGCGCAGGCGTTCGACCATGCGCTCGCGCACGCGTTCCGACGTGAGCGCGAACGCGCCGGCCGGTGCGGCGTTCGCGGCGATCGGCTTGGGCATCGCGGGCTTCGGCACGGTCGGCTTCAGCGCGGTGGCCGGCTTCGCGGCGGCCGTGCCGGGCGGCATGCGCGCGACGCCGGGCTTCAGCGCGACCGGCTTCGGCACGGCGGCCGGCTTGTCGGCGGCCTTCGGCGCCGCGATTGCCGCATGGCGTTCGCCGGCCCGACCGTCGGATTTGCGTGGCGCTCGCTTGAGATCTTCGAGCGCGAGCGGAAACCGCTTCGCGCGCTCGCCGCTCATGAAGCCCGCCCTGCCGCGCGCGCCCAGTCGCGCGTCGCGGGCAGCATTTGGGTGTGCGTGAGGTCGAGTTGCAGCGGCGTGATCGATACGAAACCGTTTGCAATCGCGTGGAAATCGGTGCCCTCGCTGGCGTCGAGCGCCGCACCGGCCGCGCCGATCCAGTAGACCGGTTCGCCGCGCGGATCGGTCTGGCGAATAACAGGCTGCGACGGGTGGCGCTTGCCGAGGCGCGTGACCTGCCAGCCCTTCAGCGCGTCGTACGGCAGGTTCGGAATATTGACGTTCAGCAGCGGCTGCCCGGGCAGCGGGTGCGCGAGATAGTGCGCGACGATTTCGGCGGCGACGCGCGCCGCGTCCGCCAGATGCGCCCAGCCCTTGTCGGCCAGCGAGAACGCGATGGCCGGCACGCCGAACATGATGCCTTCGGTCGCGGCCGCGACCGTCCCCGAGTAGAGCGTGTCTTCGCCCATGTTCTGGCCGTTGTTGATCCCCGAGACGACGAGGTCGGGCCGCGCGTCGGCCATCCCGGTCAACGCGACGTGCACTGAGTCGGTCGGCGTGCCGTTCACGTAGAAGAAACCCGTATTGGCTGCGCGCTGCACCGACAGCGGCCGCGACAGCGTCAGGGAATTCGATGCGCCGCTGCAATTCTGCTCGGGCGCGATGACCGTGACGTCGGCCAGCGGCTGCAGCGCGTCGCTGAGCGCGGCGAGACCGGGGGCGAGATAGCCGTCGTCGTTGCTGAGTAGGATTCGCATCCGGCGATTGTAACCGAGGAAAGATGGCGCGAGAGCGACAGTCCGGCGCCGACCGGCCCGGCGCGGGCAGCGCCGTTACGGTGCGCCGCCGCATCGCGCGGCGGCGTTCGCCGCACTCGGGAAAATGCCGATCCGCCGGACGTTTCGTGCATCGCTCGGCGGACTCCCGTCACCGTTCCCGGTCGGGCCGCGCGCTGCGAACGCACGCGGTCCGCAAGCGGCGCGGCCGAGGCCCGAACCACGCTCACGCGCCGCTCAGATCGCGCCCGCCTCGCGCAGCGCGGCGATCGCCTGCGCGTCGTAGCCGAGACCGCGCAGCACCTCGTCCGTATGCTCGCCCAGTTCGGGACCGAGCCAGCGCGTCTCGCCCGGCGTGTCCGACAGCTTCGGCGTGACGTTCGGCAGCGGAATCTCGGTGCCGTCGGGCAGCTTGAAGCGCTGGATCATCTGCCGCGCGATGAACTGCGGATCGGTGAACATGTCGGCCGCGCTGTAGATGCGCCCGGCCGGCACGTCCGCCGCATTGAGCACGGCGAGCGCGTCGTCGATCGTGCGCGGCGCGAGCCACGCGGCGATCGCATCGTCGATTTCCTGCGTGCGCGGCACGCGCCCGTCGTTGCTGGCGAGCGAGGGATCGTCGGCGAGGTCGTCGCGCCCGATCGCCTTCATCAGCCGCTTGAAGATCGGATCGCTGTTGCCGCCGATCACGATGCTGCCGTCGCGGCACGCATAGGTGTTCGACGGCACGATGCCGGGCAGCGACGCGCCGGTGCGCTCGCGCACCATGCCGTATACGCCGTACTCGGGCACCACGCTTTCCATCATGTTGAACACCGCTTCGTACAGCGCGACGTCGACGACCTGCCCCGCGCCGCCGTTCACGTTGCGATGGTGAAGCGCCATCATTGCGCCGATCACGCCGTGCAGCGCCGCGATCGAGTCGCCGATCGAGATACCGATGCGCGGCGGCGGCATGTCCGGATAGCCGGTGATGTGGCGCAAGCCGCCCATCGACTCGGCGATCGCGCCGAAGCCGGGCCGGTCGCGGTACGGGCCGGTCTGCCCGTAGCCGGACAGGCGCACCATCACGAGGCCGCGGTTCTCGGCCGACAGCACGTCGTAGCCGAGGCCCAGCTTCTCGAGCAGGCCGGGGCGGAAGTTCTCGATCACGATGTCGGCCTCGCGCGCGAGCTGCCGCGCGATCGCGTTGCCGGCTTCGGATTTCAGGTTCAGCGTGACCGATTTCTTGTTGCGCGCCTGGACCGACCACCACAGCGACGTGCCGCCCTGTTCCGGGTACAGCTTGCGCCACTTGCGCAGCGGATCGCCGCCGTTCGGATCCTCGATCTTGATGACTTCAGCGCCGAATTCGGCAAAGAGGCGCGACGCGAACGGCCCCGCGATCAGCGTCCCGAATTCGAGCACTTTGACGCCCGCGAGCGGGCCCTGGGTGGTGCTCATGTGTCTCCCTGGCATGAGGAACGACGCCGCCGGGCGGCGGCGTCCGGCCTACATCGTGCGGCGGTCGAGCATCGCGCGGGCGATGGTGCCCGCGTCGACGTATTCGAGCTCGCCGCCCACCGGCACGCCGCGTGCGAGGCGCGTGACCGCGAGCCCGCGCGCCTTCAGCGTCTGGCCGAGGTAATGGGCGGTCGCTTCGCCTTCGTTCGTGAAGTTGGTCGCGAGCACGACCTCCTTGACGACGCCGTCGGACGCGCGCCGCACGAGGCGGTCGAAGTGGATTTCTTTCGGGCCGATCCCGTCGAGCGGGCTCAGTCGCCCCATCAGTACGAAGTACAGCCCGCGGTACGTCATCGTCTGCTCGAGCATGATCTGGTCGGCAGGCGTCTCGACGACGCACAGCAGCGTCGGATCACGCTCGTCGTCGCTGCACACCTCGCAGATCTGCGCCTCGGTGAACGTGTTGCACTTCTCGCAGTGCTGCAGGTGCTCGGTCGCGAACAGCAGCGACCGGCCGAGCCGCTCGGCGCCCTCCCGATCGTGCTGCATCAGGTGATACGCGATGCGCTGCGCGGACTTCGGCCCGACGCCGGGCAGCGCGCGCAGCGCTTCGACGAGCGAGGACAGGGCGGACGGCTGTTTCATGCGGCGGCAGAGAGCTGAGCGGGCTGAATGGACGCTGCGCTCAGAACGGCAGCTTGAAGCCCGGGGGCAGCGGCAGGCCCGACGTCATGCCGCTCATCTTTTCCTGCGACGTCGCTTCGGCCTTGCGCACCGCATCGTTGAACGCGGCGGCGACCAGATCCTCGAGCATGTCCTTGTCGTCCGCGAGCAGGCTCGGATCGATCGCGACGCGACGCACTTCGTTGCGGCAGGTCATCGTCACCTTGACGAGGCCGGCGCCCGACTGCCCTTCGACTTCGATCTGCGCAAGCTGCTCCTGCATCTTCTTCATGTTTTCCTGCATTTGCTGCGCTTGCTTCATCAGTCCGGCGAGGTTGCCTTTCAACATGGGAATACTCCTTCTTGATCGTGTGAAAACCGGCACGCGGCGCGTGCCGGTCAATGTGTGCGGGCGTGATTGTGCCTGTCGCGGTGCTTATCGTTCAATGCGGTTCGATGCAGTTCAATGCAAGGTCGGCGACGCGCCGTCCGGCGCGGCATCCGCAAGCGGGCGCACCGAGCCGTCGACGATACGCGCGCCGAACTCGCGCATCAGCTGCTGGACGAACGGATCGCCGTGGATCTCCTGCTCGGCCTCGCGCTGGCGCGCCGCGCGCGCGGCCGCATCGAGCGCCGCCGCGGTGCGCCGTGCCGGACCGACCTCGACCAGAACCTCCACGGGCTTGCCGAGCGCATCGGCGAGCGCGGCCTTCAGCTTCGTGACCTGGGCAGCGTCCGCATACTGCGGCACCGGCACCGACAACTTCAACGTGGTCGCATCGACGGCCGTCAGCTCGCTGTTGAACGCGAGCTGATACGCGACGCCCTTCAGCGGCAGCCGTGCGGCAAGCGCCGGCCATTCGCCGTCGAAGCCGATCGCATCGAGCGCGATGGCGGGCGGCAGCGGGCGCGCGTCGACCGGCGCCGACGGCCGCGCTTCCGCCGGCTTCGGCGCGATGCGCAGGTCGTCCGGGCCGCTGTCGAATACCGGCACGAAGCCGTCGTCGGCCGCGGCGCCGAACATCTCGTCGGCGCTCAGCGGCACGTATTCGTCGGGCGGAATGTCTTCCCACGGCGGCGGCGCCTGGCGCGCATCGGCAGGCTGCGGCGCGCGGGCGGCGGCACGTGGACTGGGCACCACGACGGCCGGACGCGACGGCGCGGGCTTTTCGGCCGCCGGTTGTGCGGCGGCTGCCTTCGGCGCGGCGCCGGGCCGCGAGCGTTCGGACGACACGCGCATGCCCGCGTTGCGCAACACGTCGAGCGCGGCGGCCGCGCCGCCGCGGGCGGAGGCACGCGGCGCCGACTCGGCCGGCGCAGGCTCGGCCGGCGCGGTGGACGGTGCGGGGGCGGCGCTGCGCGATGCGACAGCGGGCGCGTCAGGTTCTGACGGCGCCGACGGACGTGCATCGTTTGCCGGTGCGGCGCGCGCTGCCGACGCGGCTTGAGCGGAAGCAGCGACCGGTGCTTCGGGCGTCGCCACTACCGGTGCTTGCGCAGCAGCAGGGTTCGCGGCGGGTGTAGCGGCTGCGTCGGCGGATTGGGCCGGTGCCGGGGTTTCGGCCGGCGCCTGTGATTGGGTCGGCGCCGCCGATTGTGCCGGTGCCGCCGATTGTGCCGGTGCCGTGGATTGGTCCGGTGTCACGGATTGGGCCGGTGCCGCGGATTGTGCCGATGCCGCGGATCGGTTCGATGCCGTGGATTGGTCCGATGCCGTGGATTGGCTCGATCCCGAAGATTGGCTCGGCGCCGAAGATTGATTCGGTGCCGAAGATTTGGCCGGCGCGGTGGATTGAGCCGACGCCGAACGCGCCGCAGGCACAACCGGCGCGGCGGCCTGCGGACGTGCCGCTTCGCCTGCCCCGCCCGATACCGCAGCACGCGGCGTCGCAGCGGCAGCAGCAGCAGCCGCGCGCGGCGCAGCCGCCGGCACCCCACGCGGCACGGCGGGCTCACCACCGGGCGCGCTGCCCGAGCCGACAGCCGGCTCGAACGCGAGCATCCGCAGCAGCGTCATCGTGAAGCCCGCATATTCGTCGGGCGCCAAGCCGAGCTCCGCGCGCCCGACCGTTGCGATCTGATAGAACAGCTGAACCTTCTCGGGGCTCAGCGTCTGCGCGAACCGGCGCAGGTCGGCCGCCTCCGGCCATTCGTCGAGCACCGAGCCCGGCGCGAACTGCGCCCATGCAATCCGATGCAGCAGGCTCGCGAGATCCTGCAGCGCCGTCGAAAAGGACAGGCTGCGCAGCGACATCTCGTCGGCGATCGCGAGGATTTCGGGGCCGTCGCCGGCCGCGAGCGCATCGAGCAGACGCACCATGTAGGTCTGATCGAGCGCGCCGAGCATGCCCGACACCGCCGATTCGGTCACTTCGTTCGCCGAATACGCGATCGCCTGGTCGGTCAGCGACAGCGCATCGCGCATGCTGCCCTGCGCCGCGCGCGCAAGCAGGCGTAGCGCCTGTTGCTCGAACGAAATCTGCTCTTCGCCGAGAATCCGCTCGAGGTGCGACACGATGTGGCCGGCCGGCATCTGCTTCAGATTGAACTGCAGGCAGCGCGACAGCACGGTGACGGGAATCTTCTGCGGATCGGTCGTCGCGAGAATGAACTTGACGTGCGGCGGCGGCTCCTCGAGCGTCTTGAGCATCGCGTTGAACGCGTGATTCGTCAGCATGTGCACTTCGTCGATCATGTAGACCTTGAAGCGCGCATCGACCGGCGCGTACACCGCGCGCTCGAGCAGCGCGGCCATCTCGTCGACGCCGCGGTTGCTCGCGGCGTCCATCTCGACGTAGTCGACGAAGCGGCCTTCGTCGATCTCGCGGCACGCGCGGCATACGCCGCACGGCTGCGACGTGACGCCGGTTTCACAGTTGAGCGCCTTCGCGAAGATCCGCGACAGCGTCGTCTTGCCGACGCCGCGGGTCCCGGTAAACAGATAGGCGTGATGGAGACGCCCGCCGTCGAGCGCGTGCGTGAGCGCCCTGACGACGTGCTCCTGGCCGACGAGCGAAGCGAAATCCTTCGGACGCCACTTGCGTGCGAGAACTTGATAGGTCATCGAGAAATTGTATCAGTAACGCCGCGTCGCGCCGACACGCCAAACGGTACCGACGACGGGAAACACGTGGAGAAAAACGGAGATTGCCGCAGAAACAAAAACGCCCGACGAACGGGGCGAGAGGAAAGGTGACGAGCCCGACCCTCGGCACTGGCGGAAAACGATTGTGGCTGCTTCGTTCCCGACCTGACCAGGTTCACCGCCCCACCATGCGAGGAGGCCCGTCACGGCATATTCTATCACCGCTTCCGGCCGAATGCGACCGTTTGTTCGCGACAGTGCATTCGGACGCGCAATGGCACACATGCGAACGGCGTGAATTGCGGCCGCCTCCGCACTGCTCTTGCAATTCGCCAACCGGCCTCCACGTTGGCTGAGCAACGGTCGAACGGCGCGTCGTACCCCTACTCGCGTAGCGGCTACTATCGCTGCCCGCAGCAGATAGCAATTTAGGCTAATATGACGCCCGAACGACCCGCGAGCCGCGCCATGCAGCGCTTAAGCCCTTCCTTCGGGAGAGCCGAGTGACCTGCCGCAGCGGCCGGCAGCCGCGAGGCGGCCGGAGCGCCCAACGCGCCGAGCAGGCAGTCCCCGAACCGAAAGAGGTATTGACCCAATGAGCGAACAGATCAAACACATCAGCGACGCATCGTTCGAACAGGACGTCGTCAAATCCGACAAGCCCGTGCTGGTCGACTTCTGGGCCGAATGGTGCGGCCCGTGCAAGATGATCGCCCCGATCCTCGACGAAGTCGCGAAGGATTACGGCGACAAGCTGCAGATCGCGAAGATCAACGTCGACGACAACCAGGCAACGCCCGCGAAGTTCGGCGTGCGCGGCATCCCGACGCTGATCCTGTTCAAGAACGGCGCGGCCGCCGCGCAGAAGGTCGGCGCGCTGTCGAAGTCGCAGCTCACCGCATTCCTGGACAGCCACCTGTAATACCGGCAAGTCCGCGGGCGTGTTGTCAACCGACAACACGCCCGCCGTCACACCGCCGATCGGCCGCTCAAGCGCGAATCGGCATATGCTAGAATCAAAAAACGTCTACAAGACGCATTAAGTCTCAGAGCGCCTCCGCTCGCCCTCCTCCCTTATTTCTTTTCGTCGCATCTCCTCCCTGGCGGGTTCTCCGTATGCATTTATCCGAGCTCAAGTCTCTGCACGTGTCCGAACTGATCGAAATGGCCAATGGCCTGGAGATCGAAAACGCGAACCGCCTGCGCAAGCAGGAGTTGATGTTCGCCATTCTCAAAAAGCGCGCCAAGACGGGAGAGACGATCTTCGGCGACGGTACGCTCGAAGTGCTGCCCGACGGCTTCGGCTTCCTGCGTTCGCCGGAAATGTCGTACCTCGCGAGCACCGACGACATCTATATCAGCCCGTCGCAGATCCGCCGCTTCAACCTGCATACCGGCGACACCATCGAAGGTGAAGTCCGCACGCCGAAGGACGGCGAGCGCTACTTCGCGCTGGTGAAGGTCGACAAAGTCAACGGGCAGCCGCCCGAGGCCTCGAAACACAAGATCATGTTCGAGAACCTCACGCCGCTGCACCCGAACAAGCCGCTGTCGCTCGAGCGTGAAATGCGCGGCGAAGAGAACGTCACGGGCCGCATCATCGACATGATCGCGCCGATCGGCAAGGGCCAGCGCGGCCTGCTGGTCGCATCGCCGAAGTCGGGCAAGACCGTGATGCTCCAGCACATCGCACACGCGATCAAGCAGAACCACCCCGACGTCATCCTGTTCGTGCTGCTGATCGACGAACGCCCGGAAGAAGTGACCGAAATGCAGCGCTCGGTCGCCGGCGAAGTGATCGCATCGACGTTCGACGAACCGGCCACGCGTCACGTTCAGGTTGCCGAAATGGTGATCGAGAAGGCCAAGCGCCTCGTCGAAATGAAGCACGACGTCGTGATTCTGCTCGACTCGATCACGCGCCTCGCGCGCGCATACAACACCGTGATCCCGGCATCGGGCAAGGTGCTCACCGGCGGTGTCGACGCGAACGCGCTGCAGCGTCCGAAGCGCTTCTTCGGCGCGGCGCGCAACATCGAGGAAGGCGGCTCGCTGACCATCATCGGCACCGCGCTGATCGAAACCGGCAGCCGCATGGACGACGTGATCTACGAAGAATTCAAGGGCACCGGCAACATGGAAGTGCACCTCGAGCGCCGTCTCGCCGAAAAGCGCGTCTATCCGTCGATCAACCTGAACAAGTCGGGTACGCGCCGCGAAGAAATGCTGATCAAGCCGGAAATCCTGCAAAAGATCTGGGTGCTGCGCAAGTTCATCCACGACATGGACGAAGTCGAGGCAATGGAATTCCTGCTCGACAAGATCCGCCAGACGAAGAGCAATTCCGAGTTCTTCGACCTGATGCGCCGCGGCGGCTGACCGCCCGCCCCCGCGCCGAACGGCCGCCCTGCATCTCGCACGGCGGCCGTTTTTTCGCGCCAACCTATACGTGAACGTACAGGTTTATCTATAATACGAACCATCGTCTCCACTCAAGCCCGAACATCCGATGTCGAACGAAGCCCCCACGCCACTGCTGACCGTCAGCGACGCCGCAGCGCGCCTCGGCGTCACGCCGCGCACGCTGAAGTACTACGAGGAACGCGGGCTCGTCACGCCGTCGCGCAGCGGCGGCCGCTACCGGCTGTACGACGAAGCCGCGCTCGAACGCTTCGCGCGCATCCTGCGGCTGCGCGCGCTCGGCTTCTCGCTGCACGGCATCACCGAGATGTTGAAGCGCCCGCTGGAGCAGACGGACGATGGCCGGCGCCGCTATTCGGACGCCTCGTTGCGCGACATTCGCACCGGGCTCGCCGCGCAGATCGGCACGCTCGACCAGCGGATCGCGGCCGTGCAGCGCGAGCTGAAGGAAGCCGTCGCGCTGCGCAAGGAGTTGCAGCACGACCTCGACTACATCGAACGACGCCTGGCCGGCGAAAACCCCGATGCGCTGATGGCGCAGCGGCGCGCCGAAGCCGGCGCGCGACGCGCGCGCAAGGACCGCGAATGAACGTCGCGCCCGGTCGCTCGCCGCTGTGGAGCCGCGCGAACCTGCGCGCGGACCTGCTCCCGTGGGCGCTCGCGCTCGTCACCGGCATCGACTACTTCGACAACGCGGCGTTCTCGTTCTTCGCGAGCTACATCGCCGGCGGCATCAATGCGTCGCCGGACGAACTCGTGTGGTCGTCGAGCGCGTATGCGGTGACGGCCGTGCTCGGCATTCTGCAGCAGCAATGGTGGGTCGACCGGCTCGGGCATCGCCGCTACGTGGCGGGCAGCATGCTGATGTTCTCGCTGGGTGCCATCGCCGCCGCGCTCGCCGACACGTCGCTCGAACTCGCGTTCGCCCGCGGCTTCCAGGGCTATTTCATCGGCCCGATGATGGGCGCGTGCCGGATCCTGATCCAGGGCAGCTTCAAGCCGCAGGAGCGCGCGCCCGCCACGCGCGCGTTCCTGATCATGATCCTGCTGGGCAGCGCGCTTGCGCCGATCGTCGGCGGGCTGCTCGTCGCGCATTCGACGTGGCGTGCGCTGTTCGCCTGCACGGCGCCGTTCGGCATCGCGTTCGCGGCGCTCGCGTTCGTCACGCTGCCCGACTCGGGCAGGACGCTCGACGACGAGCGCGGCCCCGGGCATTTCTGGCCCTACGTCGTGTTCGCGCTGGCGCAAGGCGCATTGCAGATCGTGTTGCAGCAGGTGCATTACCAGCTCTACAGCGGCTCGCCGACGCTGATGCTGCTGACGTTCGCGGGCATCGGCGCGCTCGCATGGTTCGCGTATCACCAGTGGCACCATCCGGCGCCGCTCGTGCGGCTGCATGCGCTGCGCGAGCGCACTTTCCAGGTCGGGCTGCTGCTGTACATGTTCTATTACTACGAGTCGACCGGCTTCAGCTACCTGACCTCCCGGCTGCTCGAACGCGGGCTCGGCTATCCGGTCGAGAACGCCGGGCGGCTGGTCGGCACGATGTCGCTGATCTCGGCCACCGCGCTGTTCGCGTACCTGCGGCATGCGAAGCGCGTCACGCACAAGAAATGGTTCGTGGTGCCGGGGTTCGCGATCGCGATCGTCGCCGCACTGTGGATGACGCGGATGACGCCGCAGGTCGGCGACGCCGCGCTGGTCGTCCCGCTGCTGCTGCGCGGATTGCTGCTGCTGTTCATCGTGCTGCCGGTCGCGAACCTGACGTTCCGGATCTTCGCGATCGACGAGTACACGCACGGCTACCGGCTGAAGAACATCGTGCGCCAGTTGACGATCTCGTTCGCGACGTCGTCGGTGATCATCGTCGAGCAGCACCGGCTGGCCGTGCACCAGACGCGGCTCGTCGAGCGCGCGAACGTGTTCGACCCGCTGTTCCAGCAGAGCGTCGACACGCTCACGCGCGGCTACGCGGCCGCCGGCCACGCGCTCAGCGACGCGCACGCGCTCGCGATCGCATCGATCGCGCGGATGGTCGCGCAACAGGCGTCGTTCCTCGCGTCGCTCGACGGTTTCTATTACCTCGCGGGCGTCGCGCTCGTCGGCGGCCTGTTCGCGGCATGGCAAAAAGAGATCGATTGAGTTAAAAGACAGGCTTTGGATTTTCCCGCGCCGCCTCCATGCTCTCGAAACTGACCCGCTGGTTCGACGACCGCCGCCGCGATCGCGCGCTGCGCAGCCACCCGATCCCCGATGCGCTGTGGGACGACACGGTCGCGCGCCTGCCCTTCCTCGGCGCGCTTGCGCCGGACGACCAGCGCCGGCTGCGCGAGCTGACGAGCCTGTTCATCGCGCGCAAGTCGTTTTCGACCGCGCACGGGCTCGAGCTGACCGACCGGATGATCGTCGCGATCGCGGCGCAGGCCTGCCTGCCGGTGCTGAATCTCGACTTGTCGCTGTACGACGGCTGGGTCGGCATCGTCGTGTATCCGGGCGAATTCGTGATCCGCAAGACGGTGGAGGACGAGAACGGCGTGGTGCACGAGGTCGAGCAGGACGCGAGCGGCGAGGCCTGGGAAGGCGGCCCGGTGATCCTGTCGTGGGAAGACGCGCAGATGACCGACGGCCGCGACGCGTACAACGTGGTGATCCACGAATTCGCGCACAAGATCGACATGCTGACGGGCGCGGCCGACGGCTACCCGCCGCTGTTTCGCCGCTGGCACGCGCCGCACCTCGATGCGCAGGCGTGGGCCGACGTGTTCGAGCACGCCTACGACCAGTTCTGCGCGCGCGTCGATGCGGTGCCGGAGCGCGCGTGGGCGCGCTTCGAGCGCGACTCGCTGATCGATCCGTATGCGGCCGATCACCCGTCGGAATTCTTCGCGGTGTGCAGCGAGGCGCTGTTCGTGCGGCCGCAGGCGTTCGAGTCCGAATTTCCGGAGCTGTACCGGCTGCTCGCCCGCTACTATCGGCAGGATCCGGCCGGCACGGGCGCGCTCGACGCATGATGAAAATTAATCGTCAACCGTCTGATTTTCTGGCATAATCGCCGTTTTTCGACCTTAGGCAAGTGGCTCGCGCCGGGCTTGACGGCGGCCGAATCGCACGAATGCGTGCGGTCCGGTACGGCAAGCGGCGGGTTGGCTACCGCTCTCACCAAGGAACATCATGAAACCTGGCATTCACCCGGACTACCGCGAAGTCGTCTTCCAAGACATGTCGAACGGCTTCAAGTTCATCACGCGCTCGACGATCCAGACGCGTGAAACCATCGACCACGAAGGCAAGACCTACCCGCTCGCCAAGATCGAAGTGTCGTCGGAATCGCACTCGTTCTACACCGGCCAGCAGAAGATCATGGACACGGCAGGTCGTGTCGAGAAGTTCAAGAACAAGTTCGGCGCACGCGCCAGCGGCAAGGTCGCGAAGTAAGCTTCGCACCGATCCGGTGGTTGCAACGCACCGGTACCGCACAAAAGGGCAGCCCAGGCTGCCCTTTTTTGTCGCCGCTCGCCGGGACAGCACACGCGCCGGCACCCAGCGCGGCAATCGTCTGACGCGCACCGGCCGTCGCGTCTACAATGCCGGATGCTCGAATCCGGCCCGCCCGCGCACGATCGTGCCGGCCGCCTGCCCATAACAAATCAAATCGCTGATCTGCATGAAGCCTGTCGTTCGTCTCACCGCCTCCGCCACGCGCGCGCTGCCGCGCTGGCTGCTGCTCACGCTGTGCCTCGTCTATGCGGCGTTTGGCCTGTTCGGCCGCGACCCGTGGAAGAACGAGGACGCCGCGGGCTTCGGCGTGATGTGGACGATGGCGACCGGCGGCTGGCACGACTGGCTGCTACCCAATCTGGTCGGCAAGTTCATCACGACCGACGGGCCGCTCGGCTACTGGCTCGGCGCGCTGTCGATCCGCGCGCTCGCGCCGTGGGTCGACGCGAGCAACGCGTCGCGCGTCGATACGGGCGTGCTGTTCTGCATCGCCTGCGCGTTCGTCTGGTACGCGGCCTACCTGCTCGGCCGACGCGCCGAGGTGCAACCGTTCAAGTACGCATTCGGCGGCGAGCCGGAGCCGCGCGACTACGGCCGCACGCTCGCCGACGGCGCGCTGCTGATTCTCGTCGCCTGCTTCGGCCTCGCCGAGCGCGGCCATGAAACCACGCCGCAGCTCGCGCAGTTCGCGTGGATCGCGATGTTCGTGTACGGCATCGTGCGCGGCATCGACAAGCCGATGCAAGGCGCGCTGTGGTGGGGCGCCGCGGTCGGGCTGGTCGCCTTGTCGGGCAATCCGGTGCTGGTGGCCGCGTTGCTGGCCGGCACGGCCGTGCTGTGGCTCGTCACGCCGGAGATGCGCAACCTGCGCCTGCCGCTGGTCGGCGTCCCGCTCGCGGCCGCGATCTTCGCGCTGTGGCCGCTCGCCGCCTTCAACGCGACGCCCGACGACGCCGCGTGGTTCTTCAACCAGTGGATCCATGGCAGCCTGATGCGCTTTTCGGGCCCGCCGACCGCGGTGCTCGGCTACGCGGCGAAGAACCTGCCGCTGTTCACGTGGCCCGCGTGGCCGCTCGCGATCTGGGCGTGGTGGAGCTGGGCCGGCATGCGCCGCCGCGCGCATATCGCGATTCCGCTGTCGGTGGTGGTGCCGCTGGTCGCGCTCGTGATCCTGCAGAGCCAGCAGTCGAACCGGATGTACATGCTGCTGCTGCCGCCGCTCGCGGTGCTCGCGACCTTCGCGCTGCCGACGCTCAAGCGCGGCGCGATCAACGCGTTCGACTGGTTCGCGGTATTGAGCTTCACCATCCTCGGCACGTTCGTCTGGCTCGTGTGGCTGGCGTCGCTGACCGGCTTCCCGCACCCGCTCGCGCGCAACCTCGCGCGCCTCGTGCCTGGCTACGAGCCGCATTTCAAGATCCTGTCGTTCATCTGCGCGGTGGTGGTCACCGTGTGCTGGTTCGTGCTCGCGCGCTGGCGCGTGTCGCGTCAGCCGAAGGTGCTGTGGCGCAGCGTCGTGCTGTCGGGCGCCGGCACCACGCTGATGTGGGCGCTGCTGATGACGCTGTGGCTGCCGATCGTCAACTATGGCCGCACCTACAGCGATGTCGCGCGACAGATCGCGTCGCACCTGCCGAAAGACTATGAATGCATCTCGCCCGTGCGGCTCGGCGACGCGCAGCTCGCGACGTTCGCGTATTTCGGCGACATGCACTTCGAATTCTCCGGCGAATGCGACGTGATCCTGCGCCAGGACCGCGCGGACTTCGGCGAGCCGAGCGCGATGTCGCAATACGTCTGGCGTCTCGTGTGGGAAGGCCGCCGCGTCGCCGACCGCGACGAGCGCTTCCGGCTCTACGAGCGCATCGAGCGGCCGAAGACGCCCGTCAAGCGCCGTGGCCCGCGCCACCGCGCGGTCGAGTGACGATGCTCGCCGACATCCGCCGGATCGTCGGCCTCGCATGGCCGGTGTTGGTCGGCCAGCTCGCGATCATCGCGTTCAGCGTGATCGACACCGCGATGGTCGGCCGCTATTCGGCCACCGATCTCGCCGCGCTCGGACTCGGCTCGTCGATCTACGTGTCGGTCTACATCGGGCTCACCGGGATCCTGTCGGCGCTGCAGCC
The DNA here is from genome assembly GCF_004368385.1 of Burkholderia sp. B10. Classification (NCBI taxonomy): domain Bacteria; kingdom Pseudomonadati; phylum Pseudomonadota; class Betaproteobacteria; order Burkholderiales; family Burkholderiaceae; genus Burkholderia; species Burkholderia sp. B10. The sequence continues at coordinate 115,899 of NZ_PQMX01000002.1, forward strand.
GATCACCGGGCAGCTGTACGGCGCACGGCGCTATGCCGAGATCGGCGAGGAAGTCCGGCAGGCGCTGTGGCTCGCGCTGCTGCTCGCGGTGCCCGGCTTCCTGCTGCTGCACTTTCCCGACGCGCTGCTGCAAGCGGCGCACGCGCCGCCCACGCTGCACGACCGCACGGTCGAATACCTGCGCATCCTGTCGTACGGCCTGCCGGCGAGCCTCGTGTTCCGCATCTACAACGCGCTCACCAACGCGGCCGGCAAGCCGCGCCTCGCGATGATCCTGCAGATCGGCGCGCTGCTGCTGAAGTTTCCGCTCAACGTCTGGTTCGTGTTCGGCGGCTTCGGCGTGCCGGCGCTCGGCGGCCCCGGCTGCGGGCTCGCGAGCACGCTGATCAACTGGGCGCTCGCGGCGATCGGCTTCACGCTGCTCGCGAAGCTCGACGTGTTCGCGCCGCTCGCGATCTTCTCGCGCTTTTGCTGGCCCGTGTGGGCACGCCAGAAGGCGATCCTGCAGCTCGGCGTGCCGATGGGGCTGTCGTACCTGATCGAGGTCACGTCGTACACCTGCATGGCGCTCTTCATCGCGCAGTTCGGCACGACCTCCCTCGCCGGCCACCAGATCGCCGGCAATATCGGCGGCGTGCTGTACATGACGCCGCTGTCGATCGGCGTCGCCGCGTCGACGCTGGTCGCGCGTGCGCTCGGCGCCGGCCGCCACGACGAGGCGCGCCTGCTCGGCCGCCACAGCGTGATGCTCGCGTGCGCGGTCGCGGCCACCTACGGCGTGCTGGTGTTCGTGCTGCGTCCGCTCATCGTCGGCGCGTACACGCCCGATCCGGCCGTCGCCGCCGCGGCGCTGCCGCTCGTCGCGATCGTCACCTGCTACCACTTCTTCGACGCGCTGCAGGTCACCTCCGCGTTCGTGCTGCGCGCGTACAAGGTCGCGGTCGTGCCGACCGTGATCTACGCGATCGCGCTGTGGGGCGTCGGGCTCGGCGGCGGCTATCTGCTCGGCTTCGACGTCGGCGGCATCACGCCGGCCTGGCTGACCGGTGCGCGCGGCTTCTGGTTCGCGAACACGCTCAGCCTGATGCTCGCCGGCGCCGGCCTCGCGGTCTATCTGCGCCGCGTGAGCCGCGCGCAGGCTGGCGCCTGACGCGCGGCTGGCGGCTCACGCGGGCTTCAGCACGTCGGCCGCGTGATACGACGAGCGCACGAGCGGGCCTGCGACGACTTCGCGAAACCCCAGCGCCAGCGCCTCGTCGCGCCACGCGTCGAACGCGTCGGGGCTCACGTAGCGCCGCACCGGCAGATGATGCACGGACGGCGCCAGATACTGGCCGAGCGTCAGCACGTCGACCTCGTGCGCGCGCAGGTCGTGCAGCGTGGCGCGCACCTCGTCGTCGCGCTCGCCGAGCCCGAGCATCAAGCCCGATTTCGTCACGAGTGCCGGCCGCGCGGCCTTCGCCTGCGCGAGCAGTTCGAGCGAGCCGCGATAATCGGCGCCGGGCCGCGCGGCCCGATACAGCGACGGCACCGTCTCGATGTTGTGATTGAACACGTCCGGCCATGCCGACGACAACGCGTCGAGCGCACGCGCGACGCGGCCGCGAAAATCGGGCGTCAGCACCTCGACGCCGATGCCCGGCACGCGTGCGCGCACCGCCGCGATGCAGGCGGCGAAATGCGCGGCGCCGCCATCGCGCAGGTCGTCCCGATCGACCGACGTGATCACGACGTAGCGCAGCCCGAGCGCGGCCGCCGCCGCGGCGAGCCGCGCGGGCTCGTCGGGATCGAGCGGCTCGGGACGGCCGTGCGCGACGTCGCAGAACGGGCAGCGCCGCGTGCACAGCCCGCCCATGATCATGAAGGTCGCGGTGCGCTGCGCGAAGCATTCGCCGATGTTCGGACACATCGCCTCCTCGCAGACGGAATGCAGCCGATGATCGCGCAGCACGGCCGCCATGTCGGCGACCGCCCCGCTCGACATAGGCCGCGCCCGCAGCCACGACGGCTTCGGCAGCGCCGCGCCCGCCGCGGGCTCGACGCGCACCGGAATGCGCGCGAGCTTGTCGCGGCTGCGCGCGCCCGGCTGGCCGAGCGCGGTGAGGCTGGGTCGTTCGAGCGCGGCGGCCATCGTCAGTCTCCGAGAAACGCGACGATCAGGCGGTTCACGTCGGCAGCCGCCTCCATCTGCACCATGTGGCCGCTGCCGGCGATCACCTCGGCGCGCACGCCGTCCGGCAAGCCCTGCGCGTGCTGCGCGGGAATCACCTGGTCGTGCTCGCCCCAGATCACCAGCGTGCGCGGCGCGAGCGACGCGACGCGATCGCGGAACACGCGCCGCTGGGCCGCGCCGTCGAACGCCGCGTTCGCGATCTTCTCGAGCGCCGCCTGCACGCCTTCGAGCCGCTTGTACTTGACGAGATCCTCGACCAGTTGCCGCGTCACCAGCGCGTGATCCGCGAACAGCGCGCCGAGATGCGGCTTCAGCGTGTTGCGGCTGTTGCCCGCGACGAAGCCGTCGATGTAATCGCGGTTGATGTCGGCGCCGAGCCCGGCGCTCGCGATCAGCGTCAGCGACGCCACGCGTTGCGGCGCGCGCTCGGCCGCCGCCATCGCCACCGCGCCGCCCATCGAATGGCCGATCAGGTGCGCGCGCTCGATCTGCTGCGCATCGAGCAGCGCGAGCACCGCGTCGGCCAGCTCGTCGAGGCTGCCGGTCTCGACCGCCTTGCCGGACTCGCCGTGCCCCGGCAGGTCGAGCGCCCACACCGGCCGATGCGCGGCGAGTTCCGCGTGATTGAACAGCCAGTTGTTCAGATCGCCGCCGAAGCCGTGAATCAGCACGGCCGGCGTGCCCGAGCCGTCGCCGAGCTTCAGGAACCGCAGCGTGCGCCCGCCGATCTGCGCCTTCTCGGGCTGCGGGCCGGCCGCGTCGTCGGCGGCCGCGCTCGGCACGAAATCGCGCTGGAATTCGGCGATCGCCGCGTCGATGTCGGCGTCGCTCGCATCAGCTGCGGCGACCACGCCGAGCAGCGCGCCGACCGGCAGCGTCTCGCCTTCCTGCGCGACTTGCCGGCGCAGCGTGCCGTCGAACGCGCACTCGACGCCCGACGAAATCTTGTCGGTCTCCACGTCGAGCACTTCGTCGCCCTTCGTCACGCGCTCGCCGATCGACTTCAGCCAGCCATTGACCTGCCCCTGCTCCATCGACAGCCCCCACTTGGGCATCGTGATCATGTGAATCGACATCGTGTCAGCTCCTCGTCTTCAGTACCGCCTGCGCGATCGCATCGGCGGACGGGATGTACAAGTCTTCCAGCACGCCGGCGAACGGCGTGGGCGTGTGCGGCGCGGTCACCAGCTCGATCGGCGCCTGCAGCGAGCGGAACGCGCGCTGCGCGACGAGCGCCGCGATGTCGGTGGCGATCGAGCAGCGCGGGTTCGCCTCGTCGACGACCACCACGCGCCCGGTGCGCTCCGCGCTCTCGAGGATCGTTTCCTCGTCGAGCGGCGACGTCGTGCGCAGGTCGATCACGTCGACGTGAATGCCGTCCTTCGCGAGCTTCGCGGCCGCGTCGGTGGCGAGATGGACCATGCGGCCGTAGGTGACGATCGTCGCGTCGTCGCCTTCGCGCACGATGCTGGCCTCGCCGAACGGGATCGCATACGATTCCTCGGGCACCTCGCCTTCCCGCGTGTAGAGCAGCTTGTGCTCGAGGAAGATCACCGGGTCGTTGTCGCGGATCGACTGGATCAGCAGGCCCTTCGCGTCGTACGGCGTCGACGGGCACACCACCTTCAGCCCCGGGATATGCGTGAACAGCGACGTGAGCATCTGCGAATGCTGCGCCGCCGCCCGCAGGCCGGCGCCGTACATCGCGCGGATCACCACCGGCGTGACGGCCTTGCCGCCGAACATGTAGCGGAATTTGGCGGCCTGATTGAAGATCTGGTCGAAGCACACGCCCATGAAGTCGATGAACATCAGCTCCGCGACGGGCCGCATCCCGCACGCGGCCGCGCCGACGGCCGCGCCGATGTAGCCGCCTTCCGACAGCGGCGTATCGAGCACGCGGCCCGGAAACTTGTGGAACAGCCCCTTCGTCACGCCGAGCACGCCGCCCCACGCGTCGTCCTCGCCGGGCGCGCCCGCGCCGCCTGCATTGTCCTCGCCCATCACGATCACGCTGTCGTCGCGCGCCATTTCCTGCGCGAGCGCCTCGTTGATCGCCTGCGAATAAGTGATCTTCCTTGCCATGTCTGTCTCCTGGAATATTCGGTTCGCCGTGTCGGCCGGCAGTTGCTCGGTCAGGCCGCGCTCACGGATACGACACGTACACGTCGGCGAGCAGGTCCGCCGCATCGGGCAGCGGCGCGGCCTTCGCCTGCGCGACCGCGTCGTCGATCAGCGCCTTCACCTGCGCATCGACCGCGCGCAGTTCGTCGGTGGTCAGCACTTCGGCGCGCACCACGCGCGTTTCGAAGTGCTTCAGGCAGTCCTTCTCGTCGCGCAGCTTCTGCACTTCTCCCGGCGCGCGGTAAGTCTGCGCGTCGCCCTCGAAGTGGCCGAAGTAGCGCGTGAACTTCACCTCGACGAGCGTCGGGCCGCCGCCGTTGCGCGCGCGTGCGACCGCTTCGCCGAGCGCTTCGTGCACCGCGAAGAAGTCGAAGCCGTCGACGATCACGCCCGGCATCCCGAAGCCGTTCGCGCGGTCGGCGATGTTGTCGGTCGCGACCGACCAGCTCGCCGACGTCGCTTCCGCATAGCCGTTGTTCTCGGCGACGAAGATCGCCGGCAGCCGCCACACCGACGCGAGGTTCATCGATTCGAAGATCACGCCCTGGTTCGATGCGCCGTCGCCGAAGAAGCACACGCCGACGCCGCCGGTCTTCTTGTGCTTCGCCGCGAGCGCCGCGCCGCAGACGAGCGGGCCGCCCGCGCCGACGATCCCGTTGGCGCCGAGCATCCCCATCGCGAGGTCGGCGATGTGCATCGAGCCGCCCTTGCCGTGACAGACGCCCGTCTTCTTGCCGTAGATCTCGGCCATCATCCCGTGCACGTCGACGCCTTTGGCGATGCAGTGGCCGTGGCCGCGATGCGTGGTGGCGACGTAGTCCTCGAGGCCGAGGTGCAGCATCGTGCCGACCGCGGACGCCTCCTCGCCCGCATACAGGTGAACGAAGCCGGGGATTTCGCCGGTCGCGAACTCGACGTGCAGGCGCTCCTCGAATTCGCGGATGGTGCGCATCAGCCGGTAGGCGTCCAGCAGCGTGTCCCTGCTGAGCTGGGTCGAAACGGTCATGTGTGTCTCCTGAGTAGGTCTGACTGCGAATGCCGCCGCAGCCGCGCCGCGGCGACGGATTGCTCGGCGTGCGTGGTCAATGGAACGTGAAGCCGCCGTCGACGTTCACGGCCTGGCCGGTCACGTTGTCCATCGTCGCGAAGAACAGCGCGAGGCGGCCCATGTCTTCGGGCGTCTGCGCGCGGCCCTGCGGGATCAGCGTGAGCTGATGCCGCTGCCACGATTGCTCGACCGATTCGCCATCGGTCTTCCATTCGTCGGACAGCCGGTCCCACATGTAGGTGCGCACGATGCCCGGACAGATCGCGTTGACGGTCACGCCGTCGCGCGCGAGTTCCTTCGCCAGTGCGTTGGTGAAACCGACCACCGCGAACTTCGATGCGCTGTAGTGGGCGAGATTCGGGAAGCCCTCCTTGCCGGCGATCGATGCGACGTTGATGATCCGCCCATGCCCCTGCGCCTTCAGATGCGGAAGCGCCGCGCGGCAGCCGAGGAACGTGCCCTTCGCGTTCACGTCCATCACGAAATCCCAGTCGCGCTCGCTCAGCGCCTCGACCGGATGAATGCTGATCACGCCCGCGCAATTCACCATGATGTCGAGCCCGCCCAGCTCGGCGAGCGCCTGCGCGACCATCGCGTCGACCTGCGCGGCCTGCGTGACGTCGACCTTCGCGAGCACCGCCCGGCGGCCGAGCGCGCGCACTTCGCGCGCGGTCGAGTCGAGCGCGTCGTCGAGCAGATCGGCCAGCAGGATGTCGGCGCCCGCCGCCGCGAGCGTCAGCGCGATGCCGCGGCCGATGCCGCGCGCACCGCCGGTCACGATCGCGACCTGGCCTTCCAGAGGGGTTGTCATGGCGATGTCTCCGTGTTCGTCGTTATGGATATCGAAATGGCTTGCCGGTACACGCACCTTCAATCGCGCCACGCGCCGGCTTCGCGCAGCACCTGTCGTGACGACGCGTAGCGCAGCGTGCGGCCGACGTCGACGGTCAGCGGCCCGTGCCAGTCGAGCGCGATCTCGTAGCGCTCGCCGCGCGCGACCTCGATCTCGCGCTCGCCGTCGAATGCGAGCGTGCCGCGCTCGAACGGGATGGTCTGCCATGCACCGGGCTCCAGCCGCTCGCAGCTGCGCATCACGACGCGATCGACGCGCCCCGGTGCGATCGGCGCGACGAGCGGCGTGCCGTCCGTCCGCCCGTCGACGGCAAAGCGCATCGCGAGCCCGTGCGGCGCGCTGCGCTCGAGCGGCGCCCATGCGCCGCCGAGCGCGGACAGGCCGATGCCGTCCGGCTCCGCGAAGGTCAGGTAGAGCGTCTCGATGTCGGCCGGCCCGGTGACCGCACGCGCGCCGATGAAGCGCTGTCGCGCCGCGCACACGTCGACCAGCGCGATCTCCTCGCGCCCCGCGTTGGCCCCGGCGATGCAGCGCACGACGAGCCGCTTGTTGCGCACGAACGCGATCTCGGCCGGCACCGCGCCGGTCGCGGCGAGCCCGGCCGCGACGCCCGCGACGGTTGCCTCGCGATGTTCGGGAAAGGCGTTGTTGGTGCCGGTGGACAGCGCGACGAGCGGCGTCGCGCCGCAGTGCGCGGCGACCGCGCGATGGGTGCCGTCGCCGCCGAGCACGACGATCAGCGACACTTCCATCCGGTGCATGTAGGCGGCGCCCGCCTGCGTGTCGGCGACGCTGTCGGTGATCGGCAGATCGACGAATTCGACCTCGGGCCAGCGCTCGTGCGGCGCGACCGCGCGGTGCGTATCGAGCGCACGCATCAGCAGCGTCGCGATGCCCGTCTTGTCGCGCAAGGTCAGCACGCGCTCGACGCCCATCGCGCCGAGGCCGGCGAGCAGGCGCACGACCATGTTGGCCTTCTCCGCGGTCGGGAACACGGATGCATGCGTCGTCAGACGGCGAATGTCGCGCCCCGATGCGGGGTTCGCGATCACGCCGACGGTCACGGGCGTCGTCACGGGCTTGTCTCCATCCATTGGGCCGGCGCTCGCGCAGCGGCCCTGCATGTCTCGTCCGCCGTCATCGAGGGCAGCGGATCGTCGTCGCCGACGCGAACGCGCCGGGCTTGCCGATCACATCTGCAAGCGGCGTGCCATCGTGCGCACCACGACCGCGAAACCCGCGCGGATACAGGCTCGGCACCGCTGCCGGGCGGTGACGCAGGCCGGCGCGACGGCTCGCCGCCGCACGAAACGCCCCGTGCGTCTCACGCGGCCGAGTCGCACGGGTGGCTGCCGCGGCGACGTCGCCCATCGCGCGGTTCGGCCGCCGAGCCATGCGTGTCGCGGCACGGCGCGCGCCGGCCGAACGTCGCGGCCGGCCCGCCCGCGCGTCTCAACGGCGCGAGACGGCCGAGATCGCGCTGAGACGAACGTCTCACGCGTGCCGCGTGCTGCGATGCAATGTGATCCGCGCAAGCGGATGTGCTACAAGAAGGTCGAATTCCCTGCCGTATGGAACCGGAGCCGACCATGCCCTATGCCGTCCCCCAGGCCCAGCACGCCGATCGCGTCCTTGGCGCGCTCGCCGGACGCCTGCCCGCGCCGGCCGAATCCGCGCGTCTGGTGTCGTCGTGGCAGCGCTCGCTCGAGCGCTACGCGCTCGATCCCGCGTCGTCAATCGGCCCGCGCGTGCTCACCGCGGCCGAGCTGCGCGAGGTGCGCGACAAGGAAGAGGCGTTCCTGCGCGCGTCGGGCCAGTGCCTCACGCGCCTGCACGACATGATTCGCGTTGCAGACTATTGCGTGATGCTGACGGACGCGCACGGCGTGACGATCGACTACCGGATCGAGCGCGACCGCCGCAACGATTTTCGTCATGCGGGGCTGCACATCGGCACCTGCTGGTCGGAAAGCGAGGAAGGCACCTGCGGCGTCGCGAGCGTGCTGACCGATCTCGCGCCGATCACCGTGCACAAGACCGACCACTTCCGCGCCGCGTTCACCACGCTGACCTGCAGCGCCGCGCCGATCTTCTCGCCGGGCGGCGAGCTGATCGGCGTGCTCGACGCATCGGCCGTGCAGTCGCCGGACAGCCGCGACAGTCAGCGCCTCGTGTACCAGCTCGTGCGGCAGAGCGCGGCGCTGATCGAGGACGGCTACTTCGTGCACAGCACCGCGCAGCACTGGATTCTGTTCGGTCATCCGAACCGTCATTACGTCGAGGCGCAACCCGAATGGCTGATCGCGTTCGACGAATGCGGCAACATCATCGCCGCGAACCGGCACGCGCGCGACGCGCTGCCGGCGCTGAACGAGCCGCGCCATATCGACGAGATCTTCGATGCGACCGAGATGCCGCTGCGCGACGCCGCGCGCCTCGATGCGATCGTTGCGCTGCGGCTGCGCGCCACCGGCGCGCCGCTCTATGCACGGCTGCGGGCGCCGCTGCGGCGCGCGAACCGCGAGACCGACAAGACGGCGCGCCGCCCGGGCGCCGAGCAGCGTCACGTCGGCGCGCTCACGCCGTTCCTGAACAGCAGCGACGCGCGCGTCGCGCAGCAGGCCGAACTCGCGCTGCGCGTGGCGAGCAAGCGGCTGCCGATCCTCGTGCTCGGCGAGACGGGCGCGGGCAAGGAAGTGTTTGCGCGCGCAGTGCATGACGCCGGCGCGCGGCGCGCGCGGCCGTTCGTGGCGGTCAACTGCGGCGCGCTGCCGGAGGCGCTGATCGAGAGCGAACTGTTCGGCTATGCGGCCGGCGCGTTCACCGGCGCGCGCAAGCACGGCGCGCGCGGCAAGATCGCGCTCGCCGACGGCGGCACGCTGTTCCTCGACGAAATCGGCGACATGCCGCTCGCGTTGCAGACGCGCCTGCTGCGCGTGCTCGCGGACGGCGAGGTCGTGCCGCTCGGCAGCGACACGCCGGTGCGCGTCGATCTCGACGTGATCTGCGCGACGCACCGCGATCTCGCCCGCATGGTCGCCGACGGCACGTTCCGCGAGGATCTGTACTACCGGCTGAGCGGCGCGACGTTCGCGCTGCCGCCGCTGCGCGAGCGCGCGGACGTGCGCGACGTGATCGCCGCGGTGTTCGCCGAGGAGGCGCAGGCCACCGGCCACGTGCTGACGCTCGACGCGACGCTTGCCGAAGAGCTCGCCGCCTACCCGTGGCCCGGCAACGTGCGCCAGCTGCGCAACGTGCTGCGCTACGCGTGCGCGGTATGCGACGGCGCGCGCGTGACGCGGCGCGACTTGCCGGCCGACCTCGCCGCGCAGCTCGGTGCCCGGCACGGCGCGGGCGTGCCGCCGGACGACGAGCGCGGCCGCATCGTCGCGGCGCTCACCGCCCATCGCTGGCGGCCCGACGCCGCCGCGCGCGCGCTCGGCATCTCGCGCGCGACGCTGTACCGGCGCATCGCCAAGCACCGGATCGTCGCGCCGCACCGGATCTGATCCGTCGGCGCGTTCGCCCGCCGACGCGCGCTTCGCTTCACCCGCAGTGCGCCACGGCCGCTTCCGTGCGGGCGTCGGCGCCGGCCGCGTCGACGCGCCGCGTGAACACCTCGTGCGCGGCGAACAGTGCGTTCAATGCTGCCGGAAAGCCCGCATAGACGGCCATCTGCATGAACACCTCGACGATCTCGTCGCGCGTGCAGCCGACGTTCAGCGCGGCCTCGATGTGTACCTTCAATTGCGGCTGCGCATTGCCGAGCGCGGCCAGCGCGGCGATCGTCGCGATCTCGCGCGCCTTCAGGTCGAGTTGCGGCCGGCTGTAGATGTCGCCGAAGCCGAATTCGACCAACAGCCGTCCGAAGTCCGGTGCGATCGGCGCGAGCGCCGCGATGACGCGCTCGCCCACTTCGCCGTCGATTTCCTTCAGCTTGTTCCAGCCGCGCGCAAAGCGATCGTCAACGAGTCGTTCCATGGTGTCCGTCCTGTTCCGAGGGTAAGTGAGTAGGATTTGCCCGTCGTTCCGTCTCGCGCTCCTGCTGCTCGTAGTACGCGATCTTGTCGCCGATCGCGTCGAGGCTCGCCTGCAACTCGGCGATGTGCGCGCGCACCGCATCGCGATGCGCACTGAGCAAGCGCCGCCGCGCGCCGAAGGTCGACTCGCCTTCGGCCCGCAGCGCCGCGAACTGCTGCATCTGCGCGATCGGCATGCCGGTCGCCTTCAGGCGCATCACGAACGCGAGCCAGTCCAGGTCGGCCGGCGCATAGAGCCGGTGCCCGGCGGCCGTGCGTGAAATCGCGCGCAACAGCCCGGCCTGCTCGTAATAGCGCAGCGTGTGCGTCGACACGCCGGTCAGTTCGGCGACTTGCCCGATCGTCAGCGGGCCGGCGGCGGTGGATCTGGAAACGGTTTTCGACATGGCAGGAACAAGGTTAGGAGTTAGAGTTCACTCTAAGTCAAGCACGATCGAACGGCCAGGCCCGATCGTCGTCACGCGCTGCCTCACACACCCGCCCACACCCGCGCACACCGTCAAGAATGGTCAAAAGCGCCGTGCCGCGCGGCTTTGCGTCTTTACACCGGCGCAAGCCTTCAGCAAGATGCGGGAAGCCTGTCTCAAAAAGGGCACGCATTTGACCTATGCTTAACGGCGGCACGCGGCGGGTGTCGCGTCGCCGTCGATTGCTACCGCCATCCATCCGTCCGTCCGAATCAGGGAGCCTGCCATGCTGAAGAAGCTGCTGATGCTGTTCGTCGCGCTGTCGTTGTCGCTTGCCGCCGGTCTGGCCGCTGCCGTCGAGGTCAACACCGCCGACCAGGCGGCGCTCGAAGCGGTGAAGGGCCTCGGGCCCGTGAAGTCGAAGGCGATCATCGACGAACGCACGAAGAACGGCCCGTTCAAGGATGCGGACGATCTCGCGAACCGCGTGAAGGGGCTCGGCACGAAATCGGTCGGCCATCTCGAGGAGAACGGTCTGACGATCGGCGGCTCGTCGACGCCGCCGAAGGGCGTGAAGCTGTCGAAGCCGGCCGCGACGCCGTCGGCGGCTCCGGCTCCGGCCCCGTCGGCCACGACGTCGCCGAGCGCGACCACCGGCACGCCGGCGACCGCGACCGCGCCTGCCGCCAGCGCGTCCGACGCGGCGGCCAAGCCGGCGAAGAGCAAGCGTGCGTCGAAGAAGGACAAGGCGGCAGCAGCAGCAGCGGCGTCGGCCGATGCAGGCGCGAGCGCCCCGGCCGCAGCGTCGTCCGCGAAAGCGACCAAGGGTTCGAAGAAGAAGAGCAAGAAGGACAAGGCCGCCTCCGCCGCCGCGGCGTCGGGCGCCTGACATACGCCGCGTGCGCGCGGCATTCGTTCAACGGGCGCCGTCGTACGGCGCCCTTTTCAGTGAAGGTGAAGAATCATGGGTCTCCTCGACATCGTCGGCGGTCTGATCGGCGGCCAGGCCGGCGGCAACTCGCAAAGCGCGCTCATCGCGACCGCGCTCGAATTCATCAACAACCAGCCGGGCGGCCTGAACGGGCTGATCGAGAAGTTCAAGGCCGGCGGCGCGGGCGAAGTGATCGGCTCGTGGGTCGGCACCGGCGAAAACCAGCCGATCTCGGCCGACACGCTGCAGAACGTGCTCGGCTCCGACGTCGTCGGCTCGCTCGCGAGCAAGGTCGGCATCGACCCGTCGCAGGCCTCGTCGATTCTCGCGCAGGTGCTGCCGCACGTGGTCAACGGCGCGACGCCGAACGGCGAAGTGCCGGCCGGCGGCCAGATCGACACGTCGAACGTGCTGGGCACGCTCACGCAGCTCGCCGGCATGTTCGGCGGCAACAAGCAAGGCTGAGCGCGCAGCGCACGGCCCGACGGTCCGGCGGCGGTTGCGCCGGCCCATATGCAAACGCCCCGCACGAAGCGGGGCGTTCGTTTTTGCGCGCCCGGCGCGAGCCGGGCGTGCGGGCGGCCGATGCCGCTCAGTGCACGACGCGATCGAACACGAACTGGCCGTCGCTGACGTCGACCGGGATCACGTCCTTCGGACCGAAGCGGCCCGCGAGGATCAGCTTCGCGACCGGGTTCTCGATCTCCTGCTGGATCGCGCGCTTCAGCGGCCGCGCGCCGAACAGCGGGTCGTAGCCGACCTTGCCGATCTGCTCGAGCGCCGCCGGCGACACGTCGAGCGCCATGTCGAGCTTCGCGAGCCGGTCGTGCAGGCGGGCGAGCTGGATCTTCGCGATCGATTCGATGTTGCTGCGATCGAGCGCATGGAACACGACGACGTCGTCGATCCGGTTCAGGAACTCGGGGCGGAAGTGCTGCTTCACCTCGATCCACACCGCGTCCTTGATCTCTTCCTGCGGCGAGCCGGTCAGCGACTGGATCACCTGCGAGCCGAGGTTCGACGTCATCACGATCACCGTGTTCTTGAAGTCGACCGTGCGGCCCTGCCCGTCGGTCATGCGGCCGTCGTCGAGCACCTGCAGCAGCACGTTGAACACGTCCGGATGCGCCTTCTCGATCTCGTCGAGCAGGATCACGCTGTACGGCTTGCGGCGCACGGCTTCCGTCAGGTAGCCGCCTTCCTCGTAGCCGACATAGCCCGGCGGCGCGCCGATCAGGCGGGCGACGCTGTGCTTCTCCATGAACTCGCTCATGTCGATCCGGATCAGGTGCTCTTCCGAGTCGAACAGGAACGACGCCAGCGCCTTGCACAGCTCGGTCTTGCCCACGCCGGTCGGCCCGAGGAACAGGAACGAGCCGTACGGACGGTTCGGATCGGCGAGCCCCGCGCGCGAGCGGCGGATCGCATCGGCCACCGCGCTGATCGCCTCGTCCTGGCCGACCACGCGCTCGTGCAGCTTTTCCTCGATGTGCAGCAGCTTCTCGCGTTCGCCCTGCATCATCCGCGACACCGGAATCCCGGTGGCACGCGACACGACCTCCGCGATTTCTTCAGCGCCGACCTGCGTGCGCAGCAGACGCGGACGCGTCGGCGCGTGCTGCTCCTGCGCTTCGGCCTGCGTGACCTGCTTCAGTTGCGACTCGAGCTGCGGCAGCCTGCCGTACTGCAGTTCGGCGACCTTCTCCAGCTTGCCTTCACGCTGCAGACGCACGATGTCGGCGCGCACCTTCTCGATCTCTTCCTTGAGCTGCGCGCCGCCCTGCACCGCTGCCTTCTCGGCGGTCCAGATTTCCTCGAGGTCCGCGTATTCGCGACCGAGCCGCTCGATCTCCTCCTCGATCAGCTGCAGGCGCTTTTGCGACGCCTCGTCCTGCTCCTTCTTCACGGCCTCGCGTTCGATCTTCAGCTGGATCAGCCGGCGATCGAGCTTGTCCATCTCTTCGGGCTTCGAATCGATTTCCATCTTGATCTTCGACGCGGCCTCGTCGATCAGGTCGATCGCCTTGTCCGGCAGGAACCGGTCGGTGATGTACCGATGCGACAGCTCGGCCGCCGCGACGATCGCCGGGTCGGTGATGTCGACGCCGTGGTGCAGTTCGTACTTTTCCTGCAGCCCGCGCAGGATCGCGATGGTCGCCTCGACGCTCGGCTCGTCGACCAGCACCTTCTGGAAGCGGCGTTCGAGCGCGGCGTCCTTCTCGATGTACTTGCGGTATTCGTCGAGCGTGGTCGCGCCGATGCAGTGCAGCTCGCCGCGCGACAGCGCCGGCTTCAGCATGTTGCCCGCATCCATCGCGCCTTCGGCCTTGCCCGCGCCGACCATCGTGTGGATCTCGTCGATGAACACGATCGTCTGGCCTTCGTCCTTCGCGATGTCGTTGAGCACGGACTTCAGGCGCTCTTCGAACTCGCCGCGATACTTCGCGCCGGCGAGCAGCGCGGCCATGTCGAGCGACAGCACGCGCTTGCCCTTCAGCGTCTCCGGCACTTCGCCGTTGACGATCCGTTGCGCGAGTCCTTCGACGATCGCGGTCTTGCCGACGCCCGGCTCGCCGATCAGCACCGGGTTGTTCTTGGTGCGGCGCTGCAGGATCTGGATCGAGCGGCGGATTTCGTCGTCGCGGCCGATCACCGGATCGAGCTTGCCGGCACGCGCGCGCTCGGTCAGGTCGACCGTGTATTTCTTCAGCGCCTCGCGCTGGCTTTCCGCGTCCTGGCTGTGCACCTGCGAGCCGCCGCGCACCGCGGCGATCGCGGCTTCGAGCGCCTTGCGCGTGAGGCCGTGCTGGCGCGCGAGCTTGCCGGCTTCGCCCTTGTCGTCGGAGACGGCGAGCAGGAACATCTCGCTCGCGATGAACGTGTCGTTCAGCTTCTGCGCTTCCTTGTCGGCCTGGTTCAGCAGCCCGGCCAGTTCACGGCCGATCTGGATGTCGCCGCCAGTGCCTGTCACCTGCGGCAGACGCGCGATTGCTTCGTTGAGCGCGCCTTGCAGCGCCTGCACGTGTACGCCCGCCCGCGACATCAGCGAACGCGCCGAGCCGTCCTGCTGCGCGACCAGCGCCGCCAGCACGTGCACGGGTTCGATGTATTGATTGTCGCGGCCGGCGGCGAGGCTCTGGGCGTCCGCGAGCGCTTCCTGGAACTTGGTGGTTAGCTTGTCGATTCTCATTTGGGTGAAGCCTCCAATTTTCGATTAACACCAAGATGAGGATCGTTATACGGGTTTCAAGCGAAAATCCGGTTGATTCAACTCAACAGTTGCCGGGCGGCGGGAGGCGGCCCGCACGGGCGTCAGAGGCGCCCGGCGGCAGGCGCGGCAGACGTCAATCGGCCTTGGTCGGCAAGGCGGCGGCGGCCGGTGCGTCGTCCGGCGCTGCGTCGCCGCGCGCGGGCGCGGCCGGGCGAATCCCGAGCAGTGCGACGAGCGGCGACGCGGGCACGGACAGCTCGCCGATCGTATGGCGGTCGAGCTCGGCGAAGAACGCGTCGCGCGCGGCCGCCAGCACGCCCTTGAGCTGACACTGCGGCTGGATCACGCAGCCGCGCGATTCGCCGCCGTCCGGCGCAAAGCAGCCGACCAGCGCGAAATCGTTCTCGGTGGCGCGCACGACCTGGCCGATCGTGAGCTTCAGCGACGCGGGAAACAGCCGCAAGCCGCCATTGCGCCCGCGCACCGTATCGACCCAGCCGAGCTCGCCGAGCTGCTGGACGACCTTCATCAAATGATTCTTCGAGACGCCGTAGGCATCCGAGATCTCCTGGATCGTCGCGAGCCCGTCGCCGCGCACGGCAAGGTACAGCATCACGCGCAGCGCGTAGTCGGTGTAGTCGGTGAGTCTCATGAGCGGTACGCAAAAATGTCGATCGGGCCCGATTATGCACGCTGCATCAATCGGAACGCTCGCCGGGCGGCGGGCGCGATCGCGCGACGCGATACGGTTGCCGGAATGGCCGGCGCGCAATAAGATGCATTACATCCACGCATTTTTCCGACCTTGGTCGACGCTATTTTGCGTCAAAATCGTGCGCGCGTCCTGCGCCTGAAGCGCGCAGCCGCACCGCCAACGCCCCGACTTTCCCGGCCCTTTTTCGTCATGACCTCCCTGCCCGCCTCGTCCGATACCGCGCCGGCCCGCATCCGCGACGCCGAACCGACCGAAGCCAACATCCGCGACCTCGTGTACGCGTTCTACGATCGCGTGCGCGCCGATCCGCTGCTCGGGCCGGTGTTCGATGCCAAGCTGGACGGGCGCTGGGACGCGCATCTGCCCAAAATGGTCAGCTTCTGGTCGAGCCTCGTGCTCGGCACCAGGGGCTATCGCGGCAACGTGCAGCAGGCGCATCAGCCGCTCGACGGGATCGAGCCCGCGCACTTCAGCCGCTGGCTGTCGCTGTTCCTGAAGACGGTCGAAGCGCGCTACACGCCGGCGGCGGCCGTGCGCTTCATGGAGCCGGCGCTCAGAATCGCGCAGAGCCTGCAGCTGAGCCGCTTCGGGTGGGATTATCGGATTCCGGCCGAGCAGCAGGCGCTGCTCGATGCGATCGCGCCGCGCCGCCGCGACGCGGACGACGATGGGCACGCGCTGCCGTCGCGCGCGCGCGGCGAGCCGTTCCCGGCGAAGATCATCGGGCGCGGCGTCGAGCCCGAGGCCGGCCCCGACGCCTGATGCCCGCCATGCCGATGCGCGCGCCGCGCGCGCGGCTGCGGCGAATCGCCGCGGGGCTCGTACGCGCCGCTCAGCGCGGCCGGTTGCCCGACTCGATTCCCCAGCGCGCGAGCGCCGCGTCGTCGGTGCTGCGCGCATCGACCCAGCGCTCGCCGTCCGGCGTCGTTTCCTTCTTCCAGAACGGCGCCTCGGTCTTCAGGTAATCCATCACGAATTCGCACGACGCGAACGCATCGCCGCGGTGCGCCGCGACGGTCGCGACCATCACGATCTGGTCGAGCGGCAGCAGCCGGCCGACCCGATGCACGATCGCGACGTCGATTCCCGGCCAGCGCCGGCCGGCTTCGGCGGCGATCTTCTCGAGCGCCTTCTCGGTCATGCCCGGATAGTGCTCGAGCTCCAGCGCGGCGACCGCATCGCCTTCGTTCAGGTCGCGCACCGTGCCGACGAAGCACGCGACGGCGCCGATCCGCGGATTGCGCGCGCGCAATGCCGCGACCTCGGCATTCAGGTCGAAATCGGCGGTCTGGATTCGTACTGTCGGCATCGTCTGTTCCTGTCGGCCGGCGCGTGCACGGCAGCGCCGACGCCGGCCATGTGCTCGGTCAACCGCCGGTCACCGGCGGAAAAAACGCGACTTCACACCCGTCGGTGAGCCGCGTTTCCGGGTCGGTCATCTCGTGATTGCAGGCCATCCGCAACGCACGCCCTTCGGCGAGCGTCTCGGCCCACGCGCCGCCGCGCAGGCGCAGCCACGCGCGCACGTCGCCGACGGTCGTCACGCCGTCGGGCACGTCGGCCTGCTCGTCGCACACGCCCAGTGCCTCGCGCACGCTTGCAAAGAATTTCAGCTGAATCTTCATAGGTCGGAAAACCGTCGCTTACGACAGCAGTTCGGAAAACGGAATGAAACGCACGGTCTCGCCCGCGCTGATGGCGTGCTGCGGCGGATTGTCGATCAGGCCGTCGCCCCAGACCGTCGAGGTCAGCACCGCCGAGCTCTGGTTCGGGAACAGATCGAGGCCGCCGGCCGCGTTCACGCGCGCACGCAGGAATTCGTTGCGCCGGTCGCCCTTGTGCTGCGAGAAGTCGGCGCGCAACGACAGCGCGCGCGGCGCGACGTCACGTACGCCCGACAGGCGCAGCAGGAACGGCCGGACGAACAGCAGGAACGTGACGAAGCTCGACACGGGGTTGCCCGGCAGCCCGATGAAATGCGCGTCCGCGCATGCGTCGCCGCGGCGCACCGCGCCGAACGCGAGCGGCTTGCCGGGCTTCATCGCGATCTGCCACAGCGCGAGCCGCCCCTCCGCTTCGACGGCGGGCTTCACGTGATCCTCGTCGCCGACCGATACGCCGCCGCTCGTCAGGATCACGTCGTGATCGCGCGCGGCCTCGCGCAGCGTGTCGCGGGTTGCGGCCAGCGAGTCGGGCACGATCCCGTAGTCCGTCACGTGGCAGCCGAGCCGCTCCAGCAGCCCGCGCAGCGTGAAGCGGTTGGAGTTGTAGATCGCGCCGGGCTTCAGCGGCTCGCCGGGTATCGTCAGTTCGTCGCCGGTGAAGAACACCGCGACGCGAATCCGGCGAACCACCGGCAACTGCGCGCAGCCGACCGATGCGGCGAGCCCGAGCGCCTGCGGCGTGAGCCGCGTGCCGGCCGGCAGGATCACCGAGCCCTGGCGGATGTCCGCGCCCTGCGCGGTGATCCATTCGCCGGCCTTCGGCGTGTGCAGGATCTCGACCGCGTCGCCGTCGGCCGACGTCTGCTCCTGCATCACGACGGCATCGGCGCCGGCCGGCACCGTCGCGCCGGTGAAGATGCGCGCGGCCGTGCCGGCCACGAGCGGCGCGGCCGGATGGCCGGCCGGGATCCGCTGCGACACCGGCAAGCGGCGCTCGCCATGCAGCAGATCGGCGACGCGCACCGCATAGCCGTCCATCGCGCTCGTATGCATCGGCGGCACGTCGAGCGGCGAGATCACGTCGGCCGCCAGCACGCGACCGAGCGCGTCGAGCGTCGCGACGGTTTCGACGCCGGGCAGCGGCTTCGCGGCATCGAGCAGCGCGGCGAGCGCCTCGGCGGTCGACAGCATCGGCGCGCGCGGCGCCGCGGGATTCGGGTTCGACATCGATGGAAGCGGAGATCGTTGGAATTCAATACGCCATTGTAGCGACGCTGCTGCAGCCGCGCGCGGTATGGCCGACATGCGCACACGGCGATTGCCGCGACCGGCAGGCGCGCGCACGCACGGCTTCGCGCCGGCTGACGACGGCAAACGGCAGCCGGCGCCCGCGCCCATCGCGCGAATGCCGCAGCCAAGTAAAACGGCCGGAATCCCGATCCGTGCGACGAATCGACATTCCGGCCGTAGTGCGCCGCCGGCCGCCCGCGCGGGCGGCCCGGCGCCGCGTTACGCGTCCGTGTGCGCGGCGATGAAGTCCTTCACCTGCTGCGCGTCGGCCTTCACGACGTCGAAGCGCTGCGGCAGCGCTTCGAGCCCGTCGAACGCGGCCGGCCGTTCGGCCTCGCGCTCGAGCGCTTCGCGGATCGTCTCGCCGAACTTGATCGGCTGCGCCGTCTCGAGCACGACCATCGGCACGCCGGCGTCGAGGTGCTCGCGCGCGACCTTCACGCCGTCGGCCGTATGGGTGTCGATCATCGTGTCGTAACGGGCGAACACGTCGCGGATCGTCGCGATGCGGTCCGCATGGCTGCTGCGGCCGGACACGAAGCCGAACTGCGCGACGCGCGCGAAATCGCCGCTCGCCGCGAGATCGAAGCCGCCCTTCTCGTCGACGTCGCGGAACAGCTGCATCACGCGCGCCGGATCGCGACCGAGCAGGTCGAACACGAAGCGCTCGAAGTTCGACGCCTTCGAGATGTCCATGCTCGGGCTGCTCGTGTGATAGGTGTTCTGCGCGCTGCGCACGCGGTAGACGCCGGTGCGGAAGAACTCGTCGAGCACGTCGTTCTCGTTGGTCGCGACGACCAGCTTCGCGATCGGCAGACCCATCATGCGCGCGATGTGGCCGGCGCAGACGTTGCCGAAGTTGCCCGACGGCACCGTGAACGAGACGCGCTCGTCGTTGGACCGGGTGGCCGCAAAATAGCCCTTGAAGTAATAGACGACCTGCGCGACGACGCGCGCCCAGTTGATCGAGTTGACCGTGCCGATCTTGTGCCGGGCCTTGAACGCGTGATCGTTCGACACGGCCTTCACGATGTCCTGGCAGTCGTCGAACACGCCCTCGACCGCGAGGTTGAAGATGTTCGGATCCTGCAGGCTGAACATCTGCGCGGTCTGGAACGCGCTCATCTTGCGGTGCGGCGACAGCATGAACACGCGCACGCCGGCCTTGCCGCGCATCGCGTATTCGGCCGCGCTGCCCGTATCGCCCGACGTCGCGCCGAGAATGTTCAGCGCCTCGCCGTGCTTCGCGAGCGTGTACTCGAACAGGTTGCCGAGCAGCTGCATCGCCATGTCCTTGAATGCGAGCGTCGGGCCGTTCGACAGCTCGAGCAGCGACAGCGCCGTGCCCTGCTCGGTGCCGAGCGGCTTCAGCGGCGTGATGTCGGACGCGTTCTCGCCGTGGCGCGTGTTGCTGTAGACGGCGGCCGTGTAGGTGCGGCGCGTGATCGCACGCAGGTCGTCGGCGGGCACGTCGTCGCAGAATTTCGTGAGGATCTCGAACGCGAGATCCGCATACGGCAGCGTGCGCCAGCGCGCGAGCTCGTCTGCCGACACCTGCGGATACTCGCTCGGCAGGTACAGCCCGCCGTCCTTCGCGAGGCCGCCGAGCAGGATGTCGGAAAACGTGTGGCGCTCGCCGATGCCGGCGCCGCGCGTGGAGATGTAGTTCATGTCGTTCCGCGTCCTCAGTTCAGCGCTTCCATGCGCAGCTTCGTCACCTTCGACACCACCGTCGAGAGGCTTTCGATTCGCGCGATCGCCGCGTTCACGTGCTTTTCGCGCGTTTCGTGCGTGATCAGGATGATGTCGGTTTCGCCGTTCGCGTCGTCGACCTGCTCCGACTCCTTCTGCAGCAGCGCGTCGATCGAGATGCCGGCGTCGGCCAGGATGCGCGTGATGTCGGCGAGCACGCCCGTCTCGTCGGCCACGCGCAGGCGCAGGTAGTAGCCGCTCGTCACTTCGTCGATCGGCAGGATCGGCGTGTTCGACAGGCTGTCGGGCTGGAATGCGAGATGCGGCACGCGGTGTTCCGGGTCGGCCGTATGCAGGCGCGTGACGTCGACGAGATCCGCGACGACGGCCGAGGCGGTCGGCTCCGCGCCGGCGCCCTTGCCGTAGTAGAGCGTCGTGCCGACCGCGTCGCCGTGCACGACGACCGCGTTCATCGCGCCTTCGACGTTCGCGAGCAGGCGCTTCTCGGGAATCAGCGTCGGATGCACGCGCAGCTCGATGCCGTCTTCGGCGCGGCGCGCGATGCCGAGCAGCTTGATCCGGTAGCCGAGCTCTTCCGCATAGCGGATGTCGGTCGCGTCGAGCTTGCTGATGCCTTCGACGTAAGCGCGGTCGAACTGGACCGGCACGCCGAACGCGATCGCGCTCATGATGGTCGCCTTGTGCGCGGCGTCGACGCCTTCGATGTCGAAGGTCGGATCGGCTTCCGCGTAGCCGAGCGCCTGCGCAGCCTTCAGCGCGGTCGCGAAATCGAGGCCGCGGTCGCGCATCTCCGACAGGATGTAGTTGGTCGTGCCGTTGATGATGCCGGCGATGTACTGGATGCGGTTGGCGGTCAGGCCTTCGCGCAGCGCCTTGATGATCGGGATGCCGCCCGCGACGGCCGCCTCGAACGCGACCATCACGCCCTTTTCGCGCGCGGCCTCGAAGATCTCGGTGCCGTGCACCGCGAGCAGCGCCTTGTTGGCGGTCACGACGTGCTTGCCGTTGGCGATCGCGCGCAGCACGAGCTCGCGCGCGATGCCGGTGCCGCCGATCATCTCGGCGATGATCGAGATCGACGGATCGTCGACGACCGCGTTGAAGTCGTCGGTGACCTCGACGACGCCGGCGTCAGCGCCGAGCGCGGCCTGCGCCTTGGCGGGGTTGCGCACCGCAATGCGCGCGATCTCGATGCCGCGCCCCGCGCGCCGTTTGATTTCTTCCTGATTGCGGTGCAGCACCGTGAAGGTGCCGCTACCGACGGTGCCGAAGCCCAACAGGCCAACTTTGATCGGTTCCATGCTGCTTGTGATTCGCTAGTAAGAATGAATGAATGCGCGAAAACCCGGCCCGCTCAGACCGAATGGCGCTTGCGGTAGCCGTCGAGGAAGCGCGCGATCCGGCTGATCGAATCGGCCAGATCGTCGAGGTTCGGCAGGAAAACCACGCGGAAGTGATCCGGCTGCGCCCAATTGAAGCCCGTCCCCTGCACGAGCAGCACGCGCTCCTCGAGCAACAAGTCGAGGATGAACTGCTGATCGTTCTGAATCGGATACAGCTTCGGATCGAGCCGCGGGAACATGTACAGCGCGGCCTGCGGCTTCACGCAGGTCACGCCCGGAATCGACGTGAGCATGTCGTACGCGAGTTCGCGCTGCTTGTACAGGCGCCCGCTCGGCACGATCAGCTCGTTGATGCTCTGGTAGCCGCCGAGCGCGGTCTGGATCGCGAACTGCCCCGGCACGTTCGCGCACAGCCGCATCGACGACAGGATGCCGAGCCCCTCCAGATAGTCGTTCGCGCGCCGGCGGTTGTCGCCGCCGAGGCCCGACACGGACATCCAGCCCGCGCGGTAGCCGCACGAGCGATAGCTTTTCGACAGGCTGTTGAACGTGACGGTGATCACGTCCTCCGACAGCGAGCCGAGCGCCGTGTGTTCGAGGCCGTCGTAGACGATCTTGTCGTAGACCTCGTCGGCGAACACGATCAGCCCGTGCTGACGCGCGATCTCGAGCAGCTCGAGCAGCAATTCGTCGGAATACAGCGCGCCGGTCGGGTTGTTCGGGTTGATCACGACGAGCGCCTTGGTGTTCGGCGTGATCTTGCGGCGGATGTCGTCGGGGTCGGGCATCCACGCGTTCTGCTCGTCGCACACGTAGTGCACGGGCGTGCCGCCCGACAGGCTCACGGCGGCCGTCCACAGCGGGTAGTCGGGCGCCGGCAGCAGCACCTCGTCGCCGTCGTTCAGCAACGCCTGGGTCGCCATCACGATCAGCTCGGATGCGCCGTTGCCGATGTAGATGTCGTCGAGGCCCACGCCGACCACGCCCTTTTGCTGCGTGTAGTGCATCACGGCCTTGCGCGCCGAGAACACGCCCTTCGAATCCGAATAGCCCGACGACGCGGGAAGGTTGCGGATCATGTCCTGGATGATCTCGTCCGGCGCGTCGAAACCGAACGGCGCGAGGTTGCCGATGTTCAGCTTGATGATACGGTGGCCTTCTTCCTCGAGGCGCTTCGCGTGCTCGAGCACCGGGCCACGGATGTCGTAGCAGACGTTGAGCAGCTTGTTCGACTTCTGAATCGGTTTCACGACGACACGGTTCCTGGGTTGGCCTTGCGGCCGAGGGGACGGGATCAAAACTGGAAAGCGGCCGGTCTGTGCGCGCTGTCTAGACTGGGAAAAAGCGGGCGGCCGGACGCAGCTTGTGGCGACGCTCGACGCAAGTGGCGCCCGGGGGCGACCAAAAAGTTATAATTTAGCGGATTTTGGCCGACTTTCGCAATGCACCATGGCCGCTGCGGGCCCGCGCCGTCGGGCGTCCCGCATGCGCGCCGCGCGAAATCGGCCGCGCGGGCCCGTGCGGCCCGCGCCAGACCTTCCCTCCACGGAACCGCGGAACACCGATTTGAAACTGCACCAGGACACGAGCGGCGCGCTCAACACCGTCACCGGCTACGGCCCCGATTATGTCGACGTCAACCTCCAACGCCACGAGGGCAGCGTCATCGTATTGCCCGGCGCACCGGTGCGCGACTGGCCCGTGGCGTCGTTCGACGCACTCGCGCCCGAGCATTTCGCGATGCTGCTCGAGCCCGCGCCCGAGCTGGTGATCTTCGGCAGCGGCGCCCGGCTGCGCTTTCCGCACCCGCGCCTGGTGGCCGCGCTCACGGCCGAGCGGATCGGCGTGGAGACGATGGATTTCCAGGCCGCCTGCCGCACCTACAACATCCTGATGGCCGAGGGCCGTAAAGTCGCCGCCGCGCTCTTAATTGAACGTTAATCGTCAATGCGGTAAAACACGGGCCGGCGCGTCGGGTCGATCCCCGCTCGCCCGCCGGGCCGACCGACCGGCGGGCGGCCCGCCGCCGGCGCCACCCGTCCGGCGGTCCCTACAACAACCAACAGGCTGAAAACCCATGAACGATACGCCCGCAAGGCTACCGCTCAATCGCATCACGCTCGTCCTCCTGCTTGTCGCGCTCGCGATCGTCTGGTTCGCGCCGCTCGGGCTGCGCCACCTGATCCCGAGCGACGAGGGCCGCTACGCGGAGATGGCGCGCGAAATGTTCGTCACCGGCGACTGGATCACGCCGCGCTACAACGGCTACAAATATTTCGAGAAGCCGCCGCTGCAGACCTGGCTGAACGCGCTGACGTTCGCGTGGTTCGGCATCGGCGAATGGCAGGCGCGCCTCTACACCGGCCTCGCCAGCTTCGCGGGCGTGCTGCTGGTCGGCTACACCGGCGCGCGCCTGTTCAATCCGCTGTCGGGCCTGCTCGCGGCCGTCGTGCTCGCCTGCTCGCCGTACTGGAACCTGATGGGCCACTTCAACGCGCTCGACATGGGGCTCGCGTTCTGGATGGCGCTGTCGCTGTGCGCGCTGCTGCTCGCGCAGCGGCCGGGCCTGCGCGCCGGCTCGGTGCGCGGCTGGATGTGGGTCTGCTGGGCCGCGATGGCGTTCGCGGTGCTGTCCAAGGGGCTCGTCGGCCTGATCCTGCCCGGCGCGGTGCTGGTGCTGTATACGCTGATCGCCCGCGACTGGGCGCTGTGGAAGCGGCTGTACCTGGTAAGCGGCCTCGTGATCTTCTTCGCGATCGTCACGCCGTGGTTCCTGCTGGTCCAACAGCGCAACCCCGAGTTCTTCAATTTCTTCTTCGTCGTCCAGCAGTTTCGCCGCTACCTGACGCCCGAGCAGAACCGGCCGGGCCCGTTCTATTACTTCGTGCCGGTACTGCTCGTCGGGTTCCTGCCGTGGCTGTCGGTCGCCTGGCAGAGCATCCGCCACGCGCTGCGCATGCCGCGCCAGCCGAACGGCTTCTCGCCGATGCTCGTGCTGCTGGTCTGGAGCGCGTTCATCTTCCTGTTCTTCAGCGCCTCGCATTCGAAGCTGATCTCGTACGTGCTGCCGATCGCACCGTCGCTCGCGCTGATCATCGGCGCCTACCTGCCGCTGATGAGCGCCGAGCGGTTCCGCCGGCACCTGCTCGGCTACCTCGTGTTCCTGGTCGCCGCGGCGTTCGGGATCATCGCGCTCGCGTACCAGGGCGACGCACGCACGCCGAACGCACTGTACCGCGCCTTCCAGATGTGGCTGTACGCGGGCCTCGCGGTGGCCGCCGCGCTGACGCTCGCCGCCGCGTGGCTGAACCGGCGCGCCGGCGTGGCCGCCGCGATCACCGCGTTCGGCGCCGCGTGGCTCGCGTTCGGCACGATCGGCGGCACCGGTCACGACGAGTTCGGCCGCTACAGCTCTGGCGCGCTGCTCGCGCCGGCCGTGCGTGCCGAACTCGCGAAGCTGCCGCCGGACACGCCGTTCTACTCGATCGAGATGCTCGATCACACGTTCCCGTTCTACGTCGGCCACACGACGATCATGGTCCAGCGCAAGGACGAGCTCGGCTTCGGCATTTCGGTCGAACCGGACAAATGGATCCCGACCGTCGGCCAGTGGATCGAACGCTGGAAACAGGAAACCCACGCGCTCGCGATCATGCCGCCCGACCAGTACGACGCGCTCGCCCGGCAAGGCGTGCCGATGCGCGTGATCGCGCGCGACAACCGCCGCGTGATCGTCGAGAAACCGCAATCGTAAGGACGTCCGTCACATGAATCCCGTTTCGTTCGTCTGCATCATCACCGGCGTGATGCTCAATGCATGCGCCCAGCTGTTGCTGAAAGCCGGCGTCAACGCCGTTGGACACTTCGAATTCAGCCGTGCGAACATCATCCCCGTCGGGCTGAAGATCGCGACCCAGTTGCCGATCATCGGCGGCCTCGGCTGCTATGTGCTCAGCGTGGTCGTATGGATCGTCGGGCTGTCGCGGGTCGACGTGTCGATCGCGTACCCGATGCTGTCGCTCGGCTACGTCGTCAACGCGTTCGCCGCGTGGTATCTGTTCGGCGAAGTGCTGTCGGTCCAGCGGCTCGTCGGCATCGGCATCATCCTGATCGGCGTGCTCGTGCTCGCGCGCAGCTGACCGTGCGCGGCGGGCGTTGGTGCCCTATGGGCATTAAGCGCCCGCCTACAAAAAATCACGGTACGAATCCGCCAACCGGTGTTTAATGCCGGTTTCGGACCGGATCGCCCGACCCCTTTATTACACGCCATTACAGGCCAACGCGTTCATGAGCCAGACTACCGCTCCGTTCCTGCCGTTCACCCGCCCCGAAATCGACGAGGAAACCATTCAGGGCGTCGTCGAAGTGCTGCGCTCGGGCTGGATCACCACCGGCCCGCAGAACCAGAAGTTCGAGGCCGCGCTGTCCGAGTACTGCGGCGGCCGTCCGGTGCGCGCGTTCAACTCCGGCACCTGCACGCTGGAGATCGGCCTGCGCATCGCGGGCGTCGGCCCCGGCGACGAGGTGATCACCACGCCCGCCACGTGGGTGTCGACCAGCAACGTGATTATCGAAACCGGCGCGACGCCCGTGTTCGCCGACATCGATCCGGTCACGCGCAACATCGACCTCGACAAGCTCGAACAGGCGATCACACCGCGCACGAAGGCGATCATCCCGGTCTACCTGTCCGGCCTGCCGGTCGACATGGACCGCCTGTACGCGATCGCCCGCGCGCACGACCTGCGCGTGATCGAAGACGCCGCGCAGGCGCTCGGCTCGACGTGGAAAGGCCAGCGCATCGGCGCGATCGGCGACATCGTGTCGTTCAGCTTCCACGCGAACAAGAACCTGACGACGATCGAAGGCGGCGCACTCGTGCTGAACGATGAGGACGAGGCGGCGCTCGCGCAGAAGTACCGGCTGCAGGGCATCACGCGCACCGGCTTCGACGGCATGGACTGCGACGTGCTCGGCGGCAAGTACAACCTGACCGACGTCGCCGCGCGCGTCGGCCTCGGCCAGCTGCCGCACCTCGAGCGCTTCACCGCGCAGCGCCGGGCGCTCGCGCGCGCGTATTTCGCCGCGCTCGACGGCGGTGCGGCCGTGAAGCTCGGGCTCGGCCTGCCGGTCGCCGACTTCGAGAACAGCAACTGGCACATGTTCCAGGTCACGCTGCCGCTCGAGCGGCTGTCGCTCTCGCGCGCCGATTTCATGGCGCAGATGAAGGAGCGCGGCATCGGCACCGGCGTCCACTATCCGGCCATCCATCTTTTCACGCTGTATCGTGCGCGCGGCTTCAAGGAGGGCATGTTCCCCCACGCCGAACGGTACGGCGCCTCGACCGTCACGCTGCCGCTGTTCACGCAGATGACGGAAGACGACGTGCGTCGCGTGGCCGACGCCATCAATCAGATTTGCGAACAATACGGAAAGTAAGCGTACATGAATCACCTTGAAGCACGCGCCGGGCATCCGGGCGCCGCGACCCCGGAGGTATCGGTCATCATCCCCGTGTACAACGAGGAAGACGGCCTGGACGCGCTGTTCGCGCGGCTCTACCCGGCACTCGACGCACTCGGCACGTCGTACGAAGTGATCCTGATCAACGACGGCAGCCGCGACCGCTCGGCCGCGATGCTGGCCGACCAGTTCCACGTGCGTCCCGACACGACGCGCGTCGTGCTGCTCAACGGCAACTACGGCCAGCACATGGCGATCCTCGCGGGCTTCGCGCAGTCGCGCGGCGACATCGTGATCACGCTCGACGCCGACCTGCAGAATCCACCCGAGGAAATCGGCAAGCTGATCACGAAGATGCGCGAGGGCTACGACTACGTCGGCTCGATCCGCAAGCAGCGCCAGGACAGCCTGTGGCGGCGCAAGGCGTCGCGGGTGATGAACCGGCTGCGCGAGCGCATCACGCGGATCAAGATGACCGACCAGGGCTGCATGCTGCGCGCGTATAGCCGCCGCATCATCGACACCATCAACGTGTGCGGCGAAGTCAACACGTTCATCCCGGCGCTCGCCTATACGTTCGCGCAGAACCCGACCGAAATCGAGGTCGCGCACGAGGAGCGCTTCGCGGGCCAGTCGAAATACTCGCTGTACAGCCTGATCCGGCTGAACTTCGATCTCGTCACCGGCTTCTCGGTCGTGCCGCTGCAGTGGCTGTCGTTCATCGGCGTGATCCTGTCGCTCGGCTCCGCGGCGCTGTTCGTGCTGCTGCTGGTGCGCCGCTTCATCGTCGGCGCGGAAGTGCAAGGCGTGTTCACGCTGTTCGCGATCACGTTCTTCCTGCTCGGCGTGATCCTGTTCGCGCTCGGCCTGCTCGGCGAATACATCGGCCGCATCTACCAGCAGGTGCGCGCGCGGCCGCGCTATCTGGTCCAGGCCGTGCTCGAACAGCACGACGGCGTGCCCGCGGTGCCGGCCGCCGCCCACCGTACGGGAGCCGCACGATGAAGCCGCGCGCCGTCGTGTTCGCGTATCACAACGTCGGCGTGCGCTGCCTGCAGGTGCTGCTGGCGCGCGGCGTCGACGTCGCACTCGTCGTCACGCACGAAGACAACCCGAGCGAGAACATCTGGTTCGGCAGCGTCGCGTCCGTCGCCGCCGAACACGGCATCCCGGTCGTCACGCCGGCCGATCCATCCGACCCCGCGCTGCGTCGCGCGGTGTCGGATGCGCGCCCCGATTTCATCTTCTCGTTCTACTACCGCCACATGCTGCCGGTGGACCTGCTCGCGATCGCGCCGCGCGGCGCGTACAACATGCACGGTTCGCTGCTGCCGAAATACCGCGGCCGCGTGCCGACCAACTGGGCCGTGCTGAACGGCGAAACGGAAACCGGCGCGACGCTGCACGAGATGGCCGCGAAGCCCGACGCCGGCGCGATCCTCGGCCAGACGGCCGTGCCGATCCTGCCCGACGACACGGCCGCGCAGGTGTTCGACAAGGTCACGGTCGCCGCCGAGCAGACGCTCTGGCGCGTGCTGCCCGCGCTGCTGGCCGGCGACGCGCCGCACCTGCCGAACGATCTCGCGAGCGGCAGCTACTACGGCGGACGCAAGCCGGAGGACGGCCGCATCGACTGGTCGAAGCCGGCCGCGCAGGTCTACAACCTCGTGCGCGCCGTCGCGCCGCCTTATCCGGGCGCGTTCACCGA
Source organism: Burkholderia sp. B10 (assembly GCF_004368385.1). Taxonomy (NCBI): domain Bacteria; kingdom Pseudomonadati; phylum Pseudomonadota; class Betaproteobacteria; order Burkholderiales; family Burkholderiaceae; genus Burkholderia; species Burkholderia sp. B10. Next base: position 144,582 of record NZ_PQMX01000002.1, read on the forward strand.
CGTCGGCGGCACGCGCTTCGTGATCGCGCGCGCGCGCCTCGCGGCGCCCGGCAGCGCCGCCGCGACGGCCGCGGCGAATTTGCCCGCCGGCCTGCACGTAAGCGATAATGCGCTATTCGGCGTCTGCGGCGACAGCCGCGCCCTATCCATTCTCGAGCTGTGGCAGCAGCGCGACGGCAGCGAAACCGTCGTGACGCCGGCCGAATTCGCGCAGTTCATTCATTCTTCCCGTCATTCATGAAAGCAAAAAAAGTCCTGATCCTGGGTGTGAACGGCTTCATCGGCCATCACCTGTCGAAGCGCATTCTTGAAACCACCGATTGGGAAGTGTTCGGCATGGACATGCAGACCGACCGGCTGGGCGACCTCGTCAACCACGAACGGATGCATTTCTTCGAAGGCGACATCACGATCAACAAGGAGTGGGTCGAGTATCACGTGAAGAAGTGCGACGTGATCCTGCCGCTGGTCGCGATCGCGACGCCCGCCACCTACGTGAAGCAGCCGCTGCGCGTGTTCGAGCTCGACTTCGAGGCGAACCTGCCGATCGTGCGTTCGGCCGTCAAGTACGGCAAGCACCTCGTGTTTCCGTCGACCTCCGAGGTCTACGGCATGTGCTCGGACGAGCAGTTCGATCCGGACGCATCGGCGCTCACCTACGGCCCGATCAACAAGCCGCGCTGGATCTACGCGTGCTCGAAGCAGCTGATGGACCGCGTGATCTGGGGCTACGGGATGGAAGGCCTGAACTTCACGCTGTTCCGTCCGTTCAACTGGATCGGCCCGGGCCTCGACTCAATCTACACGCCGAAGGAAGGCAGCTCGCGCGTGGTCACGCAGTTCCTCGGCCACATCGTGCGCGGCGAGAACATCAGCCTCGTCGACGGCGGCTCGCAAAAGCGCGCGTTCACCGACATCGACGACGGCATCAGCGCGCTGATGAAGATCATCGAGAACAAGGGCGGCGTCGCGTCGGGCAAGATCTACAACATCGGCAATCCGCACAACAACTTCTCGGTTCGCGAGCTCGCGCACAAGATGCTCGAACTGGCGGCGGAATTCCCCGAGTACGCCGATTCGGCCAAGCAGGTGAAGCTCGTCGAGACGACCTCGGGCGCGTACTACGGCAACGGCTACCAGGACGTGCAGAACCGCGTGCCGAAGATCGACAACACGATGCAGGAGCTCGCGTGGGCGCCGCAATCGACGTTCGACGACGCGCTGCGCAAGATCTTCGAAGCGTATCGCGGCCATGTCGCCGACGCGCGCGCGCTGGTCGAGCAGCAGCACTGACGGGACGCACGCTTGGCTCGCATCGTCCTCAAGATCGACGTCGACACGCTGCGCGGCACGCGCGAAGGCGTGCCGAATCTCGCGCGCATCTTCGACCGCTTCAGTGCGCGCGCAACCTTCCTGTTCAGCCTCGGCCCCGATCATACGGGCTGGGCGCTGCGGCGCGTGTTCCGGCCGGGCTTCCTGCAGAAGGTGTCGCGTACGTCGGTGGTCGAGCACTACGGCGTGAAGCAGCTGATGTACGGCGTGCTGCTGCCGGGCCCCGACATCGGCCGCCGTGCGATCGCCGACATGCGCGCGATCCACGAGGCCGGCTTCGAGTGCGGGATCCATACGTGGGATCACGTGTATTGGCAAGACAACGTGCGCGTGCGCGATCGCCACTGGACCACGCGTGAAATGCAGAAGAGCCACGCGCGCTTCGTCGACATCTTCGGTGCGCCGCCCGTCACGCACGGCGCGGCCGGCTGGCAGATGAACGACGCGGCATTCGAGCAGATCGACGCATGGGGGATGCACTATGCGTCCGATGGTCGCGGCCATTCGCCGTATCTGCCGGTGGTGGGCGGCCGCACGCTGTCGCACGTGCAGATGCCCACCACGCTGCCGACGCTCGACGAGGTGCTCGGCATCGACGGCATCGACACGCACAACGTCGCCGCGCATCTGCTGAAGTTCACCGAAACCAATCCGCACGATCAGGTGTTCACGCTGCATGCGGAACTCGAAGGCCAGAAACTCGCGCCGGTGTTCGAGCAACTGCTCGCCGGCTGGCGTGCGCAGGGCCACACGTTTGCGACGATGGGCGATTACCACGCAACGCTGGACCGCGACTCGCTGCCATCGTACCCTGTCGCGTGGGGTGAGATCCCCGGCCGCTCCGGCGAACTGATCGTCCAGCCCGACTGAGTTCGCGCGCGCCGGCCCAGCCGGCGCTGTCGTTTCGGCCTGCCGCTTCGACCTGCCGTTTCGGCTTGCCGCCGCGACACCCCGCCGAACGCGCCGCCCGAGCGGCGCCTTTCCATAACAACAGGAGAAACACGTGTCCGTCGAAGTTGACCGTCAAGTTCCCGATTTCACCGCACCCGCGACGGGCGGCGACATTTCGCTGTCCGGCCTCAAGGGCCGCAAGCTCGTCCTGTATTTCTATCCGAAAGACAACACGCCGGGCTGCACGACCGAAGGCCTGCAGTTCCGCGATCTCTATCCGAAGTTCACGAAGGCCGGCGCGGAAGTGATCGGCGTGTCGCGCGACAGCCTGCGCTCGCATGACAACTTCAAGGCGAAACTCGAGCTGCCGTTCCCGCTGATTTCGGATGCCGACGAAGCGCTGTGCACGCTGTTCGATGTCATCAAGATGAAGAAAATGTATGGCAAGGAAGTACGCGGCATCGAGCGCTCGACGTTCCTGATCGACGCCGACGGCGTGCTTCGCCAGGCATGGCGCGGCATCAAGGTACCCGGTCACGTGGACGACGTGCTAAGTGCTGTACAAGCGCTTTGAGGCGCGTTATATTGGGCCGCAATGAATGCCAGTTCGCCCCATATTTCTCGTAGCTGCGCCGGTGTCCGTTGCGACGCTTTCCGGCATCTGACGCGCATCACGACGGTATCAGCCGAGCCGCATGTCCCTGTCGACGGGGCAGCGGCTTTTTTTATGGATTGCGCGCCGGGCCTCGGTCCGGCCGTCACCCCGTGAAGGAGTTGATCGACACTTAGGCGAACCGGCTAGACGAAATTCCTGTGCGCCACCGCGCGCAAACTGCATGCGTCTACGTCACGCAGGATGCGATCAGCGGCGCACTTCATGCGACACGATTCCTCCCGAGGGACACCATGCCTTTGCCTACCCCCCCCAGCAAGCTCGGCAGCCTGCTGCCGCCCGACGAATACAAGGCGAAAGCGCGGCCCGCGAAAGCCGCGAAGAAATCCGCCGAAGGGGACGCATCCACAGCCGGTGACTACGGCCCGGCCAGCGTGGCCCAACCGATGACCGAAGCCGCGAATACGGCCGCGCCGCTGCGCGCCGTCGCGGCGCCGGCGCAGGAAACCGCGAGCGCGCCCGCACGCGGTCGCAGGACCAAACAGACCGCGGCGCTGTTGCAGCCGCTCCAGCCGCCCGCCGAACCCGCCGCACCGGCCTCCCCCGCTCCGGTCGTCGCACGCGACGACAAGCCGGCCGCCGGCAAACCGGCCGCCGCGCCCGCGCGCGATGCCGGCGCGGCGCCGAAGTCGCGCAGCCGCAAGCCGGCCGAGGTCGAACAGCAGAAGCTGTTCGTGCTCGACACCAACGTGCTGATGCACGACCCGAGCAGCCTGTTCCGTTTCGAGGAACACGACGTCTATCTGCCGATGATGACGCTCGAGGAACTCGACAACCACAAGAAGGGGATGTCCGAAGTCGCGCGCAACGCGCGCCAGGTCAGCCGCACGCTCGACGCGCTGGTCGCCGACGGCGGCCCGATCTCGGCTGGCATTCCGTTGTCGCGACTCGGCAGCCGCGAGGCGCTCGGCCGCCTGTACTTCCAGACCAGGCTGGCCGACATCGCTCCGGTCGAAGGGCTGCCGGCGGGCAAGGCGGACAACCAGATCCTCGGCGTCGTGCGCGCGCTGCAGCGCGACCGGCCGGACCGTCAGGTCGTGCTGGTGTCGAAAGACATCAACATGCGGATCAAGGCGCATGCGCTCGGCCTGCCCGCGGAAGACTACTTCAACGACCAGGTACTCGAGGACAAGGATCTCCTCTATAACGGCGTGCGCGAGTTGCCGCAGGACTTCTGGACCAAGCACGCGAAGGGGATGGAGAGCTGGCAGGACACGAAGACGGGCACCACCTACTACCGCGTGACGGGCCCGCTCGTCGCGTCGATGCTCGTCAACGAGTTCGTCTATCTCGAGCCGCAGAACGGCGAGCCGACGTTCCACGCGATCGTGCGGGAGCTGAACGGCAAGACGGCGCTATTGCAGACGCTGCGCGACTACAGCCATCACAAGAACAACGTGTGGGGCATCACCGCGCGCAACCGCGAGCAGAACTTTGCGCTGAACCTGTTGATGAATCCCGAGATCGACTTCGTCACGCTGCTCGGCCAGGCCGGCACCGGCAAGACGCTCGTCGCGCTCGCGGCCGGCCTCGCGCAGGTGCTCGACGACAAGCGCTACAACGAGATCATCGTGACGCGCGCGACGGTGCCCGTCGGCGAGGACATCGGTTTCCTGCCCGGTACCGAGGAAGAGAAGATGCAGCCGTGGATGGGCGCATTCGACGACAACCTCGAAGTGCTGCAGAAGACCGACGACGCGGCCGGCGAATGGGGCCGTGCGGCCACGCAGGAGCTGATCCGTTCGCGCTTGAAGGTGAAGAGCATGAACTTCATGCGCGGGCGCACCTTCGTCGACAAGTACCTGATCATCGACGAAGCGCAGAACCTGACGCCGAAGCAAATGAAGACGCTCGTGACGCGCGCGGGCCCCGGCACGAAGATCGTGTGCCTCGGCAACATCGCGCAGATCGACACGCCCTACCTCACCGAAGGCAGCTCGGGCCTGACCTACGTCGTCGACCGCTTCAAGGGCTGGGGCCACAGCGGCCACGTGACGCTCGCGCGCGGCGAACGCTCGCGGCTCGCCGACTACGCGTCGGACATCCTGTAACGCGATACGCCCGACGTTCTGCCGGGCTCGACCTGCTGCGGCGCTCCGGTTCGGAGCGCCGTTTTTATTTCAGGGTCGAAAGCATTCGCGCGCCTGCGTCGCGAAACGCGTGACTTACGCGCGAAACTTCAAGTAAATTCTCACGAATGGTTGCGTGAGGCCCGTGGGACCGTCTACCATCGGGTGTGTCTGTCGTCATACGATTCGCGCGCAGCGCGCTCGTCACCTTGTCATGCTTCGAATCTGGGTTCCCGTCGCCGTCGTCTCACTGCTCGCGGCCTGCTCCAGCGTGCCGCCGCAGTCCGCATCGCGCAGCGCGGGCATGAAGATCACGACACCGCGCGCGTTCCCCGCTCCGGCCAATTTCCCGAACTTCGTCGATCACAGCGTCGGCCAGGAAGAAATCTCGATCCAGGCGATGAGCCTCGTCGGCGTTCCGTACCGCTGGGGCGGCAACACGCCGACCAGCGGCTTCGACTGCAGCGGCCTCGTGCGCTACGTGCTGGGCCGCGCGGCCGACGTGAACCTGCCGCGCACGACCGCCGACATGAGCAGCCGCGGCGCGTCCATCGACCCCGACCAGATCGCGCCGGGCGACCTGATCTTCTTCAACACCACCGGCCGGCCGCACTCGCACGTCGGCATCTACGTCGGCAAGCTGCGCTTCGTCAATGCGCCGTCGACGGGCGGCACCGTGCGGCTCGACTACCTGACCAACCCGTACTGGGCGAAGCGCTTCGACGGCATTCGCCGCGTCGCCCCGCCGCGCGGCACGCCGACGCCGTTCGATGCCCCGATCTACGATGCACGGCGCGATGCGCCGGCTGCGGCCACCGCGCCGGTCGTCGCGGCCGCGGCAGTGCGGCGGCCTGCCTATGCTTCGTCGCCGGCCCGTGCGACGGCGCAGGCTGCTGTGCCGGCCGTATCGACGACGACGGCCGCCGCAGCCGCTCCGTACGAACCGGCGCCGCGCATGTCGGCGCCGGTCTCCTCCGCGGGCGGCGACACGATGGCCATGACGCCGGTTTTGCCGCCGGCCGGCCCATCCGAAGAAGTCGGCACGCAGATCCCGACGACGGCGCTGACGGCCGCGCAGGCGGCCGCGTTCGATGCGGAACCGCCGTCCGCGATGCCTGCCCCGAGCTCGCCGGGCAGCGCCGAGCCGGTGCAGGTGCTGCGCGCATCGACGCAATCGGCGCCGGTCAGCCCGCGCACCAGCACCGCCGACGATCCGATCGCCCGCTTCGCGAACGGCAGCTACTGAGTCATTGCGGCGCAGCGCCGCATTCCGTACACCGCAAAAGAAAATGCGCCGCAACCTTTCGGTTAGCGGCGCATGGTTCTTATGCGACCCGGGCGGCGTCGCGATCAGAAGATCTGGTGCCCGACCCACCATCCGGCGGCCGCGATCAGCGCGGACGCCGGGATCGTCAGCACCCAGGCCCATACGATGTTGCCGGCCACACCCCAGCGCACGGCCGACAGCTTCTGCGTCGCGCCGACACCGACGATCGCGCCGGTGATCGTATGCGTGGTCGATACCGGAATGCCGAGGAACGACGCGATGAACAGCGTGATCGCCCCGCCGCTCTCCGCGCAGAAGCCGCCGACCGGCTTGAGCTTCGTGATCTTCTGGCCCATCGTGCGCACGATGCGCCAGCCGCCGAACAGCGTGCCGAGACCCATCGACAGATAGCATGCGCCGATCACCCACACGGGCGGCGCATCCGACGTCGCCGACGCATAGCCGGTCGCGATCAGCAGCATCCAGATGATGCCGATCGTCTTCTGGGCGTCGTTACCGCCGTGGCCGAGGCTGTAGAGGCCGGCCGACAGCAACTGGAGCCGCCGGAAGCGGCGGTCGACCTTGCTTGGCGCGGTACGGAAGTACAGCCACGACACGCCGAGCATGAACAGCGAGCCGAGGATGAAGCCGAGCAGCGGCGAGATGAAGATGAACGCGACGGTCTTCATCAGGCCGTCGATGTTCAGCGCGCTCCAGCCGGACTTCGCGAGCGCCGAGCCGACGAGGCCGCCGATCAGCGCGTGCGACGAGCTCGACGGAATCCCGTAGTACCAGGTGATCACGTTCCAGCCGATCGCGCCGACCAGCGCACCGAACACGACGTAGTGGTCGACGATTTCCGGGTCGATCGTGCCTTTGCCGACCGTCTGCGCGACCTTCAGGTGGAAGATGAAATAGGCGATGACGTTGAACGCGGCCGCGAACACCACGGCCTGTTGCGGCTTCAGCACCCCGGTGGACACGACGGTGGCGATCGAGTTCGCCGCGTCGTGGAAGCCGTTCATGAAGTCGAATACGAGCGCGACGAGCACCAGCGTCGCGACCATCCATAGGGCGAGTTGTATCGAATGCATCGTGATCCGCTCAGGCGTTTTCCAGCACGATGCCTTCGATGATGTTCGCGACGTCCTCGCACTTGTCGGTGATCTCTTCGAGCAGCTCGTAGATCGCCTTCAGCTTGATGAGCGTCTTCACGTCGTCTTCCTCGCGGAACAGCTTCGACATCGCCGAGCGCAGCACGCGATCGGCCTCCGACTCCCAGCGGTCGATTTCCTCGCACTGCTTGAGGATCTGCGCCGACTGCTTCATGTCGGACAGCAGCCCGACGGCCTGTTGCACGTGTTGCGCCGATTGCGTGACGATGTGCGCGAGCTGGCTCGCCTCGGAGGTGACGGACTGCACGTCGTACAGCGACACGGCCGTCGCGACGTCTTCCATCAGGTCGAGGATGTCGTCCATCGTCGTGATCAGCTTGTGGATCTCGTCGCGATCGAGCGGCGTGATGAAGGTCTTGTGCAGCAGATCGATCGCTTCGTGCGTGAGCTTGTCAGCGGCCTTCTCGGCGGTCTGCACGTTTTGCTTGTGAATCTCGGCGTCGGCGAGATTGTCGATCAGCAGTTCGAGTTCGCGGCCACCGGAAACGATGTGCTTCGCGTGCGCGTTGAAGAGTTCAAAGAACTTGCCCTCGGTGGGCATGAATCGACCGAACATGGGATTCCTGAGAGATTGTCAAACTACTGTCACGAAAACGGGCGACATTGTACCGTTTTCGGTTGCGACGCGACGCGTGCACATGCACGCGCCGGGATTGGATACAACGTTTGGCGATTTAGGACTTTACAAGCGGCGTCACTCGCCGTAGAAGTTCTGCGCTCCCGCAAAGTTGTCGAACTTCGTGTATTGGCCCAGGAACGTGAGCCGAACAGGGCCGATCGGACCGTTACGCTGCTTGCCGATGATGATCTCGGCCGTGCCTTTGTCCGGGCTGTCCGGATTGTAGACCTCGTCGCGGTAAATGAACAGGATCACGTCCGCATCCTGTTCGATTGCACCCGATTCGCGCAAATCCGACATCACCGGGCGCTTGTTCGGCCGCTGTTCGAGACCGCGGTTCAGCTGCGACAGCGCGATCACCGGCACGTCGAGTTCCTTGGCGAGGCTCTTCAGCGACCGCGAGATTTCCGAGATTTCGGTCGCGCGGTTTTCGCCCTGCGACGAACCCGACATCAGCTGCAGGTAGTCGACGATGATCAGCCCGAGCTTGCCGCACTGGCGCGCGAGACGCCGCGCGCGCGAGCGCAATTCCATCGGGTTCAGGCCGCCCGTCTCGTCGATGAAAAGCTGCGCCTCACTCATCTTCTGCACCGCGTGGGTGAGCTTCGGCCAGTCCTCGTCGGTCAGCCGGCCGGTACGCATCCGGTGCTGGTCGAGCCGGCCGATCGAGCCGAGCATCCGCATCACGAGCTGGGTGCCCGGCATTTCCATCGAGAACACCGCGACCGGCAAGCCGTATTCGACCGCGACGTATTCGCCGATGTTCATCGAGAACGCGGTCTTGCCCATCGACGGGCGCCCCGCGACGATGATCAGCTCGCCGCCGTGCATCCCGGACGTCATCCGGTCGAGGTCGACGAAGCCCGTCGGCGTGCCGGTGACGTCGCTCGGGTTCGCGGTGTGATACAGCGTGTCGATCCGCTCGACGACCTGCGTGAGCAGCGGGCCGATCTCGAGAAAGCCCTGATTGCCGCGCGCGCCCTCTTCGGCGATCGAGAACACCTTCGACTCGGCCTCGTCGAGCAGCTGGCGGACTTCCTTGCCCTGCGGATTGAATGCGTCGGCCGAGATTTCGTCGGCGACCGACACAAGCCGGCGCAGCACCGCGCGGTCGCGCACGATTTCCGCGTAGCGCCGGATGTTCGCGGCGCTCGGCGTGTTCTGCGCGAGTGCGTTCAGGTAGGCGAGCCCGCCGACGTCTTCGGCCTTGCCGGACGTGGTCAGCGCTTCGTATACGGTCACGACGTCGGCCGGGCGCGTGGCCGCGATCAGCCGGCCGATGTGCTCGTAGATGATCCGGTGGTCGTAGCGATAGAAGTCGCCCTGCGACAGGAAGTCGGCGATCCGGTCCCATGCCGCGTTGTCGAGCAACAGGCCGCCGAGCACCGATTGCTCGGCTTCCACCGAATGCGGCGGGACTTTCAGCGATTCGATTTGGGGATCTTGCGGCGCGTTCATGGGTTGGGATTATCGCGAATAGATCGCAGCGGCGCTACGGGTTGCCGGCAATCGGCAAAAAAAAAGGCAGGCCCCGGTTGCCCGGGCGCCTGCCCTTGTCCGGACGGCGGAAGCCGCCCGGCAAGCTTGCGTACGCTTATGCGTGGTCGCCGATCACGTTGATCGTGACGTCGACGACGACGTCCGTATGCAGCGCGACTTGAACGACGTGCTCGCCGATCATCTTCAGCGGGCCTTCCGGCATGCGAACTTGCAGCTTCTCGACTTCGAAACCTGCCTTCTTCAGCAGTTCCGCGACGTCGCCGTTCGTGACCGAGCCGAACAGACGGCCGTCGACGCCCGACTTCTGCGTGACTTCGAACGCTTGGCCGTTCAGCTTCTCGCCGACTGCCTGCGATGCCGCCAGCTTTTCAGCGGCGATCTTTTCGAGTTCGGCGCGGCGAACTTCGAATTCGGCGATCGCTTCCTTCGTTGCACGGCGAGCCTTGCGGTTCGGGATCAGGAAGTTGCGAGCGTAACCGTCCTTGACCTTGACGATATCGCCGAGGTTGCCCAGATTGGCGACTTTTTCCAACAGAATGATTTGCATTCGAATTCTCCTTATTGCGTCGCCTGATTACGCCTTGTGCTGATCGGTGTACGGCAGCAGCGCGAGGAAACGCGCACGCTTGATTGCCGTATCCAGCTGACGCTGATAGTGCGCCTTCGTACCCGTCAGACGAGCCGGCGTGATCTTGCCGTTTTCGCCGATGAAGTCCTTCAGCGTTTCCGTGTCCTTGTAGTCGATCTGATCGACGCCTGCAGCCGTGAAGCGGCAGAACTTCTTGCGCTTGAAGAGCGGGTTTTGTTGCTGACGACGCTTGTCGAATTTCTTACCAGTCGGGCGGGCCATGATTTCAGTCCTTTCCTATGTCCTGCAATGCAGTGATGTGAAACACCAAGGTTCTCGCGTTGCGGCTCTTTTTTGCCAGGAAGCCCGTGAACAGCGTCTCGACGCCCATTTCACGACTTTCCAGCTTGCCGCTCGCCTCACCGGCCGCCACCGCTTCGATCGTCATGTCGACCTGACGGGGAATGCCTGCTTCGACGACCTCCGTGCGGTGATGCAACGTGGCGCTTGCGATCGGAACACCTGCCGGCGTATATCGCACCGGTGCGCGTTCGACGACGCTCGCCGTCAATTGCAACCTGTTCACGTGAGGGGCGCGCTCCTTGATGGCTTAATGAGTGACGAACTTAAGCCTGCGCTTCGGTCGGCTGAGCTGCAGCCGCCTTCTTGGCTTCTTCGCGCTGAACTTCCTTCATCATCGGCGACGGGCCGGTTTCGGCCTTCTTCATCTTGACGATGAGGTGGCGCAGCACGGCGTCGTTGAACTTGAACGCGTGTTCGAGTTCGTCGAGCGTCGTCTGGTCGCACTCGATGTTCATGCAGACGTAGTGAGCCTTCGCGAGTTTCTCGATCATGTAGGCCAGCTGGCGACGGCCCCAGTCTTCGACACGGTGGATCTGGCCGCCGTGCGTCGTGATCGTGGTCTTGTAACGCTCGATCATCGCGGGCACTTGCTCGCTCTGATCCGGGTGCACGATGAATACGATTTCGTAATGACGCATTACACACTCCTTGTGGATTGAAGCCACCCGGGCGTCTGAACCGGTGTGGCAAGTGAGAAGCCGAAGATTCTAACCCGGATACGGGCCGCATGCAACACCGACCCAGCTTTTCCCGGCAGATTCGGCCGTGTTTTCAACGACTTGAATCGTCCGGACTGCCGGCGCGGGCCTTCGCTCGCTCCGGAGACGACGGCGCGGCGGCACTCACGGCGGGCTGCTCCAGTAGCCGGGGCGCGCGTAGGCGTCGCGCAGGTAGTCGATGAAGTAGCGCACGCGCGCCGGCACGTAGCGTTGCTGCGGATAGACGGCGAGGATGTCGTAGTCGGGCAGCGCGTATTCGTCGAGCACCGTTTCCAGTTCGCCCGTTTCGAGCTGCGCGGCGATTTCCCAGGTCGAGCGCCAGCCGAGCCCGAGACTCTCCGCGACCCAGCGATGCAGCAGCTCGCCGTCGTTGCAGTCGAGATTGCCGGTCACGCGCATCGTCACGATCTTGCCGTGGCGCTGGAAGTACCAGCCGCGGTTCTGGCCGCCCTGCAGGTTGAACGCGAGGCAGTTGTGCCGCAGCAGATCGTCGAGCGACTTCGGCCGGCCGTGCTTGCGGAAATACGCGGGCGTGCCGCACACCACACGCCGGTTCGACGCGAGCTTCACCGCGACGAAGTTCGGATCCACCGAGCCGCCGATCCGGATCGACAGGTCGTAGCCTTCGCGCACGAGATCGACCACGCGATCGGTCAGGTTGAACGACAGCTGCATGTCGGGCTTGTCGGCGAGGAAGCCGGGCGCGTGCGGCGCCACGTGCTTGCGGCCGAACGCGGCCGGCGCCGACACGATCAGGTGCCCGCTGACCGCGCGCCGCCCCGCCGCCAGCTCGTTCTCCGCCTGGTCCCATTCGGACAGCAGCCCGCGGCAGCGCTCGAGAAACGCGGCGCCCTCCTCGCTGACCACCAGCCGCCGCGTCGAGCGGTACATCAGCTTCACGCCGAGGCGCCGTTCGAGCGCGTCGATGCGCCGCCCGAGCACCACCGGCGACACGCCTTCCTCCAGCGCGGCCGCGGCCAGGCTGCCGGCGTCGGCCACGCGCACGAACGTCTCGATCTGCTTGAAACGATCCATTTTTCGTCTCCATCGCGGCTGCGACACGGCCGGAAGCGGCCGAGAAGCCGCCGGGAAGCCCCGTCCGGCCGCGATTCCATACTTTTAGTTTCGAAATAAGCGACTCCGGCTGATCTTATCAAACCTTTCCTGCATCCCTAAAGTGCCTCCAACAGACCGATTCGCCAGATCCGTACATTCAAGGAGACATGCATGGCCAAGATGAGAGCCGTCGACGCCGCCGTACTGGTGCTCGAGAAAGAAGGCATCCAGACCGCGTTCGGCGTGCCGGGCGCCGCGATCAACCCGTTCTACTCGGCGCTGCGCAAGTCGGGCGGCATCAGCCACGTGCTGGCGCGCCACGTCGAGGGCGCGTCGCACATGGCCGAAGGCTATACGCGCGCCGCAGCCGGCAATATCGGCGTGTGCATCGGCACGTCGGGCCCGGCCGGCACCGACATGATCACCGGCCTGTACTCCGCGTCGGCCGATTCGATTCCGATCCTCGCGATCACCGGCCAGGCGCCGCGCGCGCGGCTGTACAAGGAAGACTTCCAGGCCGTCGACATCGAATCGATCGCCAAGCCCGTCACCAAATGGGCCGTCACCGTGCGCGAGCCGGCGCTGGTGCCGCGCGTGTTCCAGCAGGCCTTCCACCTGATGCGCTCGGGGCGTCCGGGCCCGGTGCTGGTGGACCTGCCGATCGACGTCCAGCTCGCCGAGATCGAATTCGACATCGACACCTACGAGCCGCTGCCGGTGTACAAGCCCGCGGCGACCCGCGCGCAGATCGAGCGCGCGCTCGCGATGCTCAACGACGCCGACCGGCCGCTGATCGTGTCGGGCGGCGGCGTGATCAACGCGGCCGCGGAAGACCTGCTGGTCCGTTTCGCCGAAACGGTCGGCGTGCCGGTGATCCCGACGCTGATGTCGTGGGGCGCGATTGCCGACGACCACCCGCTGATGGCCGGCATGGTCGGCCTGCAGACGTCGCACCGCTACGGCAACGCGACGATGCTCGCGGCGGACTTCGTGCTCGGCATCGGCAACCGCTGGGCGAATCGCCACACGGGCAGCGTCGAGGTCTACACGAAGGGCCGCAGGTTCGTGCACGTCGACATCGAGCCGACGCAGATCGGCCGCGTGTTCGGCCCCGATCTCGGCATCGTGTCCGATGCGAAGGCCGCGCTCGAGCTGTTCGTCGCCGTCGCGCAGGAATGGAAGGCGGCCGGCAAGCTGAAGGACCGCAGCGCGTGGGTGTCGGACTGCCAGGCGCGCAAGCGCTCGCTGCAGCGCAAGACGCACTTCGACGACGTGCCGGTCAAGCCGCAGCGCGTGTACGAGGAGATGAACAAGGTGTTCGGCCGCGATACCTGCTACGTGAGCACGATCGGCCTGTCGCAGATCGCCGCCGCGCAGTTCCTGCACGTGTTCAAGGCGCGCAACTGGATCAACTGCGGCCAGGCCGGGCCGCTCGGCTGGACGATTCCGGCCGCGCTCGGCGTGCGCGCGGCCGACCCGAGCCGTCCGATCGTCGCGCTGTCCGGCGACTACGACTTCCAGTTCATGATCGAAGAGCTCGCCGCCGGCGCGCAGTTCAAGCTGCCGTACGTGCACGTCGTCGTGAACAACTCGTATCTGGGGCTGATCCGTCAGGCGCAGCGCGCATTCGACATGGACTACTGCGTGCAGCTCGCGTTCGACAACGTGAATGCGCCGGAGCTGAACGGCTATGGCGTCGATCACGTCGCGGTGGCCGAAGGGCTCGGCTGCAAGGCGCTGCGCGTGTTCAAGCCGGAACAGATCGCGCCGGCGCTGAAGCAGGCGCAAGCGCTCGCGAACGAGTTCAGCGTGCCGGTGATCGTCGAGGTGATCCTCGAGCGCGTGACCAACATCTCGATGGGCGCCGAAATCGATGCGATCAACGAGTTCGAGGACCTCGCCGAGAAGGCCGAGCACGCGCCGACCGCGATCTCGATGCTCGACTGACCCGCAGGCAATCCGCTCACCGACCGACCAAAGAGGCTTAGCTCATGCCGAAGTTCGCTGCAAACCTGACCATGCTGTTCAACGAAGTGCCGTTCCTCGATCGCTTCGCCGCCGCCGCGGATGCCGGCTTCGACGCCGTCGAATTCCTGTTCCCGTACCCGTACGCGAAGGAGGAACTGGCCGAGCGGCTCGACGCGCACGGGCTGCGCGTCGTGCTGCACAACCTGCCCGCCGGCAACTGGGATCAGGGCGAGCGCGGGATCGCGTGCCTGCCCGATCGCGTCGGCGAATTCCAGGACGGCGTCGGCCGCGCGATCGAATATGCGAAGGCGCTGAAGGTGCCGCAGCTGAACTGCCTGGTCGGCATTCCGTCGGCCAGCACGGCACGCGACCAGACGTTCGTCACGATGGTCGACAACCTGCGCTTCGCGGCCGATGCGCTCCGGCGCGAAGGCATCCGCCTGCTCGTCGAGCCGTGCAACCGCTTCGACATCCCGGGCTTCGCGCTGAACCGCTCGTCCGAAGGGCTCGACGTGATCCGCGCGGTCGGCTCCGACAACCTGTTCCTGCAGTACGACATCTATCACATGCAGCGCATGGAAGGCGAACTGGCCGCGACGATCGAACGCAACCTCGCGTCGATCGGCCACGTCCAGCTCGCCGACAACCCGGGCCGCAACGAACCGGGCACGGGCGAGATCAACTACGCGTTCCTGTTCGCGCTGCTCGACCGGCTCGATTACGACGGCTACGTCGGCTGCGAATACAAACCCCGCACCACCACGACGGAAGGGCTCGGCTGGCTGCAACACGTCGCCGGCCGCGCACCGCGCGCGGCGCGCCGCGCAGCCTGACGCCCGCCGTTCCGTTCCGCCCCAGCAAGGAGACATTCATATGGCACACATCGGTTTCATCGGCCTCGGCATCATGGGCGCGCACATGGCGCGCAACCTGCTCGACGGCGATCATCAGCTCGTCGTCAACGGCGCGTTCCCGATTCCCGACGATCTGCGCGCGCGCGCGAAGGTCGTCGGGAATTCGACCGAAGTCGCGCGCCACGCGGACGTCATCATCTCGATGGTCCCCGACACGCCCGACGTGCGCAACGTGCTGTTCGCCGACGACGGCGTCGCGAACGGCCTCTCGGCCGGCAAGCTGGTGATCGACATGAGCTCGATCTCGCCGCTCGACACGCAGGCCTTCGCGAAGCAGATCA
Source organism: Burkholderia sp. B10 (assembly GCF_004368385.1). Classification (NCBI taxonomy): domain Bacteria; kingdom Pseudomonadati; phylum Pseudomonadota; class Betaproteobacteria; order Burkholderiales; family Burkholderiaceae; genus Burkholderia; species Burkholderia sp. B10. Next base: position 159,977 of record NZ_PQMX01000002.1, read on the forward strand.
ACGCGCTCGGCTGCGACTACCTCGACGCGCCGGTGTCCGGTGGCGAAGTCGGCGCGCGCGAAGCGACGCTGACGATCATGGTCGGCGGCCCCGAGCAGGCGTTCGAGCGCGCGAAACCGCTGTTCGAGAAGATGGGCAGGAACATCACGCTCGTCGGCGACAACGGCGCGGGGCAGACCTGCAAGGTCGCGAACCAGATCATCGTCGCGCTGAACATCGAAGCGGTCGGCGAGGCGCTGCTGTTCGCCGCGCGCTCCGGCGCCGATCCGGAACGCGTGCGCCAGGCGCTGATGGGCGGCTTCGCCGCGTCGCGCATCCTCGAAGTGCACGGCGCGCGGATGACGAAGCGCACGTTCGAGCCGGGCTTTCGCATCGAGCTGCACCAGAAGGATCTCAACCTCGCGCTCGACGGCGCCCGCAAGCTCGGCCTCGCGTTGCCGCACACGGCCAGCGCGCAGCAGCTGTTCAGCGTGTGCGCGTCGCACGGCGGGCGCGCATGGGATCACTCGGCGCTCGTGCGCGCCCTCGAGTTCATGTCGAACTTCGAGATTGGGCAACAGCCGGACGCGTAATGCGGCGTGCGTAATGCTGATTGCTGATCGCGCATCGCATAACGCGAATCACACAGCGAACGCGTGCGACATACACGCGGCCCGGCCACGGCCGGTCGCATCGATGCGCGACTGCACGCGCATCACGTTGGGGCGCCCTGCCGCGCATGGCGATATGCGTGCGCGACGGGGCGAAAAACGCCGCTCTGGGCTGAGAGCGACGTGGTGGGGTCCGCAGCGGCACCCGGCGACGCCGGGGAAGCCTTGGTCGGTCAGACGTCGTCGTCGGGTGTCCGCCTGTCGGATTTCGCGTATTACATTTCTTTACGTTCGGGCGTGCGATTTTTCATGCAATCGCCGCGATGAACGCCTACACTTTCGCCACGCCTTTCGAGAAATCCGCCGCGCCGCGCGCCACTCCGGTGAGCGCGTGCAGCGCGGTGTTTTTTTCGCCACTTCACGGCGCATTTCGTTTCAACACCTAGGGAGTGCAGCGATGGGTCTTCTTTCGTTTATCAAAGAGGCGGGTGAAAAACTGCTGGGTCATGCCGACGCGCAAGCGGCGGAAAATCCGAATGCCGCGAACCAGACCGCGGCCGATGCGATCAAGCACTACATCAACACGCAAGGTCTCGACACGTCGAACCTGACGGTCGCGTTCGACGGCGCATCGCGCACCGTCACGCTGTCGGGCAGCGTGCCCGACCTCGACACGAAGGCGAAGGTCAAGGTCGCGGCCGGCAACGTGCAGGGCGTCGCCGGCGTCAACGACGACGATCTCCAGCCGGACGATCCGGAAGTTCAGTACCACGACGTGAAGCCGGGCGATACGCTGTCCGCGATCGCGAAGGAAGTGTACGGCGACGCGAACAAGTACCCGGTGATCTTCGAGGCGAACAAGCCGATGCTGTCGAGTCCGGATCGGATCTATCCGGGCCAGAAGCTGGTGATCCCGCCGCAGTCCTGAGCGTCCGGCGCGACACCGACATAAAAAACGCAGGCCGTCGGCCTGCGTTTTTCATTGCACGCGACACGCGCCGCCCTATCAGCGGCCGGCCGTCACAGCGTATCGAACACGCGCTGCAATGCGTCGCGCCCGTCGATGCCGTTCGCGAGTGCGAGCATCAGCAGCACGCGCGCCTTGAACGGATTCAGCGACCCGGCGCTCACGAAGCCGAGCGCATCGTCGTTGGCGGCGCCGTTGCGCATCACGTGGCCCGAGCCGACGCGCGACGCACGCACCACGGCAACGCCCGCGTTCGCCGCATCGGCGAGCGCCGCCTGCAGCGTCGCATGGATCGAGCCGTTGCCGGTGCCCGCGACGACCAGGCCGCGCACGCCGGCCGCGACCAGCGCGTCGACCGCCGTGCGCGTCGCGCCCGCATAGCTCGCGACGACTTCGACCGCCGGCCACGCGGCCGCGATCATCAGTTGCGCGTCGCGGCTGCGCGTCGCGCGGCGCGCGAACTCGACGCGACCGTCCTGCACCCAGCCGAGCGCACCGAGCTCCGGCGAATGGAATGCGTCGACCGCGTAGGTGCTCGTCTTCACGACGTCGCGCGCGGCATGGATGCGATTGTTGAAGGCGAGCAGCACGCCCTGCCCGCGCGCGGCCGGATGCGCGGCGACCGTCACCGCGTTCAGCAGGTTCAGCGGGCCGTCGGACGACAGCGCGGTAGCCGGCCGCATCGCGGCGGTCAGCACGACCGGTTTGTCGCCGGTCACGACGAGATGGAGCGCGTACGCGGTTTCCTCGAGCGTGTCGGTGCCGTGCGTGATCACGATGCCGTCGATCGCCGGGTCGGCCATCAGCGCGTCGATGCGCGCCGCGAGCGTATTCCACAGCGGCAGGGCGAGGTCCTTGCTGTCGATGCTCGCGACCTGCTCGGCGTCGACGCGCGCGACCGATGCCAGCGCCGGCACCGCGTCGAGCAGGAAGTTGACGCCGAGCGCGCCGGCCTGATAGCCGGCCGTGCTGGCGGCGTCCGGCGCGGCGCCGGCGATCGTGCCGCCGGTCGCGAGTACGGCGATGCGCGGCAACGCCGGCGCGGACGAAGGAGATGCAATGTTCGAAGTGTTCATGGCCGCGATTGTAATGGCTTGCGGCCGGCCCGCCGCCAAGTTCGGCGCGCGCACCCTCGACGCGGCCGCCGCGCGTCATGGTTTGTCCCGATGATCGGCGCACGCGTGCCGTCAACGATCGAGTCGGCCGCCGCGTTATAGGAAGGCCGTTTTGGTGTTTTCACATTGATTTGCCATAATCGGAGCGCGCGGCGCGATGCGGCCCTGTTGCCGCTGCGGCGCGCTTCGTGACGGCGTCGATATAGAACGCAATTCACCCCATGGGAGTGTCGAAATGAAAATCCAATCGCTCGTAGCCGCAGTCCTTCTCGGCGGCATGCTGGCTTCCCCCGCTTTCGCGGCGAACAGCCAGCAGGACAAGATGAAGGCCTGTAACACGCAGGCCGCCGGCAAGACGGGCGACGAACGCAAGGCGTTCATGAAGGACTGCCTGTCGGCCAAGCCCGCGAAGAAGATGTCGCAGCAGGAAAAGATGAAGGCCTGCAACACCCAGGCCGCCGACAAGAAGGGCGACGACCGCAAGACGTTCATGAAGAGCTGCCTGAGCAATCAGCCGGCCAACTGAGTCCCGGCGCTCCCGCGCGAATGCCGCGCACCGCTTCGGCGGGCGCGGCATTTTTCATTTCCGGTGCGTTTCGTTGCGCGTGCATCGACCGGCGCGATCGCGCAGCCTGCCTCGACGCGCCGGCCCGCACACCGGCCCCGTTGTGTCCGGTGCTCCTCCCTGCGCTACCGCGTCGCCTGGGCCGCATCGCGCCGTTCGAACGCCGCCACATGGTGCGGCAATTCGCCGCGATTTCTTCTATGATGGCTGCAACGCGGCCCATCCAAGTACAAGAAGCGCCATCGGGCCGCCCTCGACACGGACGCATAAGCCGCGTCAAACGGAGGCATGGATGGCATGGAGACAACACCGCTGGTTCCGCCGCTGGCTGATCGTGATCGTATTCTGGGCCGTGCCCGTGGCGATCGTCGCGGTGCGCGAGATCCGCGAGGAAATGGCGTACAACAACGCCGATCTGCAACTCGCGCTGACCACCTGGCAGCTCACCGACGCGCAGCAGGCAGCCGGGGCCGCCGCCAAGTGCCACGGCGACGCTGACGCCGCGCGCGCGGCCGGCTGCCCCGCCGACGTGCTGGCCGCCAACGCACCACGCCAGCAGGCGGCCCGCGACGAATATGTGCTGCGCCGCAACACGCTCGCCGCGTATCTGTGGCACGCGTTCGTCGGCTACTGGGTCGTGCCGGCGGCGTTCCTGTTCGCGTGCGGCGTCGTGATCGCGCTGCTGCGCCGCGCGTTGCGACGCCCGCCGATCAAACCGCCCGCCCCGCCTGCACCGCCCGTCACGCATTGAGGCCGTCGGCGGCGTCGGTGGCTCGCCGCCGACGCCCACGCGGGCGCATCGGCCCCCGTTGGCGCACCGCGACAAACCGACACGATTTGACGCTTTTTCTCTCCACGATGAAAAGGGGTTGTAATCCCCTGTGATATAACGTCCGACGTGATCCGCTCCGTGAGCGAGACTCACTCCGAACATCATCTGATGGAGAAGAACGATGCAAAAACGGAATCTCGTGGCGAAAGCCGCCGCTGCGCTCATCGTCGGCAGCCTCGCGCTGACCGGTTGCACCACCACGCCCGACAAGCCGGACAACGCCGCGACCAACGCGTCGAAGCGCCAGGCGATCGACGCGAGCGTCGACGCAACGCTGTCGCGCCTGTATTCCACGGTCAAGGGCTCGCGTGAACTCGTCGCGAAGTCGCGCGGCGTGCTGGTGTTCCCCGACGTGATCCAGGCCGGCTTCATCGTCGGCGGCCAGACCGGCAACGGCGCGCTGCGCGTCGGCGGCGCGACGGTCGGCTACTACAACACGTCGTCGCTGTCGGTCGGCCTGCAGGCCGGCGCGCAATCGAAGTCCGTCGTGTTCCTGTTCATGACGCAACAGGCGCTCGACGAATTCCGCGGCTCGGACGGCTGGGCCGCCGGCGCCGGCGCATCGGTCGCGCTCGTGAAGATGGGCGCGAACGGCGCGATCGACACGACGACGGCCACCGCACCAGTGCAGGTCGTCGTGCTGACCAACGCCGGCCTGATGGGCGACGTGTCGATCAACGGCACGAAGGTCACGAAGCTGAAGATCTGACGCTGCGGCGTCCCCGCCCGCGCGCGGGCGATGTGCAAACGGCGATGTCCAGTGCGGACATCGCCGTTTTTTCATGGGCGCGTCGGGTCGGTCAGGTCGTCGAGTCGATGACCTTGAAGCGCGACCGCTTCTGCGCGCGTATCAGCGACTGGTAGACGTCGACGTACTGCTGCGCCATCCGGCGCGACGTGAAGCGCTCCTCGAAGCGCTGGCGCACGCGGGTGCGCGGCAGCAGGTGCAGCCGATTGACGGCGGCCACCGCGCTGATCTCGTCCTCGACGATGAAACCGGACACGCCCTCGTCCACCACTTCCGGCACGGCGCCGCGATTGAACGCGATCACCGGCGTGCCGCACGACATCGCCTCGATCATCACCAGCCCGAACGGCTCCGGCCAGTCGATCGGAAACAGCAGCGCATGCGCGCCCGACAGGAACTCGGCCTTTTGATGATCGGCGATCTCGCCGATGTACTCGACGTGCGGCAGCGCAAACAGCGGCTCGATCTCGCGCTCGAAGTATTCCTGGTCGGCCGCGTCGATCTTCGCGGCGATGCGGATCGGCAGCCCGCACTGCTGGGCGATGCGGATCGCCGTATCGACGCGCTTCTCGGGCGAAATGCGGCCGAGGAACGCGAGGTAACGCGGCTCGACCGGCTGCGGCAGATACAGCGTGTCGGGCAGCCCGTGGTAGACGGTCGTCAGCCACTTCGCCTGCGGCAGCGGCTGACGCTGCGAATTCGAGATCGAGATCACCGGCGCGGTGTCGAACGTGTCGAACACCGGCTGCTGCTCGGGTAAGTCGAGCCGGCCGTGCAGCGTCGTGACGAACGGCGTGTCCTGCCGGTTGAACACCGAAAACGAGTAGTAGTCCATGTGGAAATGGAGCACGTCGAAATCCTTCGCGCGCCGCGCGACCGTCTCCATCAGCAGCATGTGCGGCGCGACGCGGTCGCGGATCGACGAATCGAGCCGCAGCGCGCGCGGCCACACCGGCTCCAGCTTGGCCTGGGTCGTCGAATCGCCGCTGGCGAACAGCGTCACGTCATGGCCGAGGTCGACGAGCGCTTCCGTAATGTAGGACACGACGCGCTCCGTGCCGCCGTAGAGCTTCGGCGGCACGGATTCGGTCAGCGGGGCGATCTGCGCAATTCTCATAGTCCACGTCTCCTGTGCTCGGCGGGCCGGCGAACGCGGTGCCGACCGATCGTCCGACGCAAAGCGGGCCAGCATGGCCGTCGACACCGATATCCCGTCATTATTCGCGATCGCGCCGCACCGCGGTGCCGCGTCTTTCACTTTATGGGGCTTGTTACAGCGCGGATACATTCGCCGCGCCGCTTCGACCGCGCGCCGCCGCGCGTGCCCGTCAGCGCGCCGGCCACTTCCACGGCGGCAGATCGCGCGCGTCCGCATCGACGAGCACCGTCGCGCCGAGCTGCTTGTCGAGCACCAGCGACTCGCAACCGGCCTCGCGCTCGAGCGTCGCGATCAGCCGCGCCGCGTGCGACACGACCAGCACCTGCGAACGCCGCGCGGCCTGCGCGATCAGGCGGCCCAGCGCCGGCAGCAGATCGGGATGCAGGCTCGTCTCCGGCTCGTTCAGTACCATCAGCGCGGGCGGGCGCGGCGTCAGCAGCGCGGCCGCGAGCAGCAGATAACGCAGCGTGCCATCCGACAGTTCGGCCGCCGCCAGCGGTCGCAGCAGCCCCGACTGACGCATCAGCACGTCGAAGCGGCCGCGCCCGCCCGGATTGTCGATGTCGATCGACGCGCCCGGAAACGCGTCGTCGATCGTCGCATCGAGAGCGGCGGCATCGCCGATCTCGCGGATCGTCTGCAGCGCCGCCGCGAGATCGGCGCCGTCGTCCGCGAGCACCGGCGTGTGCGTGCCGATGTGCGACTGCCGCGCCGGCGCCCGGGCATCGGTCCGGAAATGGTCGTAGAAGCGCCACGAACGGATGCGCTCGCGCACCGCGATCATCTCCGGCGCGCCGACCGGATCCGCGAATTCGGTCATCATGCTGTCGAAGCTCGCCACCGGCTGCGGCACCGTGCGCCAGTCGCCCGACGCGGTGCGCGTGCGGATCTGTGCGCCCTGTCGTTCGACCAGCAGCGTCGACGGCCGCAGCAGCGCGCCGCCCCAGATACATTCGCGCTTCACGACGGGATCGAGCGTGAATTGCGAGCTGCTCGGCACCGGCAGCCCGAGGTCGATCGCATAGCCGAAGTCGGCGCACGCAAAGCCGAGCTTCAGGCTCACGGGCCGGTTGCGCACCGTGCCGGTCACCGGCGTGTCGCCCGCGAGCATCGCGCGCGAAAAGCGCTCGGGGCCGGCCCAGAGCGTCGACGGCAGCCCGCCTTCGCGGGCGAGCGACGGGATCACGCGCCCCTGTGCGGTGTCCGCCAGCAGCCGCAGCGCGCGATAGACGCTCGACTTGCCGCTGCCGTTCGGCCCGGTGACGACGGTGAGCGCCGCGAGCGGCACGATCAGCTCGCGCAGCGAGCGGTAGTTGGCGATGGCGAGTGTCTTGAGCGCGGTCATGGGCAGGAAGCGGCCACCAATCGCGGCACGCGATCAGCGGCCTTCGGCGACCTGCGGGTCGGCCGCCGTGTTGGCCGCGGTGCTGGCGGCGGCAGACCGCGTGTGCGGCCGTTCGGGACGCGGGCCCTCCGGCGCCGCCTCATGCGGATACAGCTCCATCCGGTCGCGCGGCAGGCACTGCGGATAGTTCGCCTGCAAATACGCGATCAGGCCCTCGCGCACGCGGCACCGCAAGTCCCAGCACGTGGACGAATCGGCCGCGCTCACCAGCGCACGCAACTGCATCGTGCGCTCGCTCGCGTCGGTCACCTGCAGCACCTGCACGCGGCCGTCCCATTCGGGCGCGGCATGGACGAGCCGCGCGAGCTCCTCGCGCAGCGGCGCGAGCGGCGTGCGGTAGTCGACCGACAGGTACACCGTGCCGATGATCTCGGAGCTGCTGCGGGTCCAGTTCGTGAACGGATTTTCGATGATCCACTGTAGCGGCACGACGAGCCGCCGCTGGTCCCACAGCCGCACCGACACGAACGACCCGGTGATTTCCTCGATACGGCCCCATTCGCCCTGGATCACGACGACGTCGTCGAGCCGGATCGGCTGGGTCAGCGCGATCTGCAGCCCGGCGATCAGATTGCCGAGCACCGGCCGCGCGGCGATACCGGCGACGAGGCCGGCCACGCCGGCCGACGCGAGCAGGCTCGCGCCCACCTGGCGCACGTTCGGAAACGTCATCAACGCACCGCCCGTGCCGATGATCACGATCAGCACCATGACGGTCCGAACCAGCACCTTGGCCTGCGTATGGATGCGCCGCGCGTGGAGATTGTCGGCCGTATCCATCGGATGGGCCTGGATGATCGCGTCGCCGACGCCGGCCGCGAGTCGCACCAGCAGCCACGTGAGCGAAACGATGGTGCCGACCGCGGCCGCGGAGCGCATCCCGCCGACGAACGACATCGCGTCGTTCGCCTGCAGCCATACGAACTCGAGCGCGAGCAGCACGAGCGTGACGAGCGACGGCTTGTCGATGTAGCGCAGGATCACGCTCAGCAGCGGATACGGCCGCGCGATGCGATGCACGATGCGCGCGCCGATGCGATGCACGATCACGAAAACGAGCACGACGAGCGCCGACACGCAGAATGTGCCGAGCCACGAATGCAAGGGCGCATCGGCGATGCGCTGCACTTCCTCGATTGAAATCATCGGCGTCCGGGATGCTTCGGTTATGACCCGTAATGGCGTCGTCCTGGATGCGTCGGCGAGGTCCGGGCGGCGTGCGCGCCCGGACGCGGCGTCAAATCAGTTGCCGCCCCTGCACGGGAACGCCTTGCCGAGTCCGAGCGACACCGCGGTGCTCGCGTTGTAGTCGGCCAACTTCGGGTTCTCGGCGATGTACTTACGCACCGCGTCGGTCATTTGCTGCGCCCGGATGTCGGGCGGCAGGCAGAAATACTGGCCGACGCGCGGCCCCGTCGTGCCGCCGATCGCGTCGATCGTGTTGTAGACGCCATCGGCCGCGCCTTCGATATAGGCCGCGCACGACGCCCGCGACTTGACGTCGGTCTTCGCGCACAGCCGGTCGAGATCCGCGCCCGTGAAAGCCGCCGCCGACAACGGCACGGCGAACGCCGCGGCACAAAACATAGCCCGCAACATGGTGTTCCTTATGTCAATGCGGCGCGAGGCCGCTTACTGCGACGATCGGTGCGGCGGCAACCGGCCGCCGCGCCGAAAACCGTCATTTTGCACTCTTTTGGGCATCTGCCGGCGCAGACGCGCCGACGCGCACCGTCCGCTTGCTCAGGATCTCGATCGCATCCGGCGCGTTGTAGTGCTTCGCGAACTCGAGCGCGGTGATGCCGAGCTGGTTCTTCACCTGCGGATCGGCGCCCTGGTCGAGCAGCAGGTTGACCGTCGACGCGTGGTTGCCGCGCGCGGCCATCATCAGCGGCGTGGTGCCGTTCGGCGACGCGGTGTCGATGTACGCGTCGTGGTCGAGCAGGATCTTCACCACGTCGTCGTGGCCGTTGGTCGCCGCGTAGTGCAGCGGCGCCCAGCCCTTCTTGCTGACTTCCGCGCCCTTGTCGATCAGCAGCTTGACGAGCCCGGCGTCGCCGTTCAGCGAGGCGAGCATCAGCGCGTTCTCGCCGGCCTTGTCCTCCTTCTCGAGATCGACGTTCGGCGTAGCCGCGAGCGCGGCCGCGACCTTGTCGGACTTTTCGCGCGCGGCGATCACGAGCAGCGGGTCGCCGTTCGGCGCGAGCGTGTTCGGATCGAGCTTGCCGGCCTTCAGCTGCTTGCCGATGTCGGCGATGTCGTCGAACTTGACGGCCTTGACGATCGCATCGAGCGACTCGGCATGCGCGCCGGCAGCGGCCATCAGGCCGCTCGCGGCGAGGACGGCGGCGGCGAGTGCGCGTTTGGGCAGGTATGTGGTCGACTTCGTCATTGTTGTGGGCTCCTTCCCTGGGTTGTCGGCCGGGTCGCGCGTGCTCAACGGGCGATCCTGAACAGCCGGAAAAAATTCTGCGTCGTCGCTTCGGCGAGCGCCTCGACGGCGATCCCGCGTTCCGCGGCGATAAAGCGTCCGACATGGCTCACGTACGCAGGTTCATTCGGCTTGCCGCGATACGGCACCGGCGCAAGGTACGGCGAATCGGTTTCGATCAGCAGCCGCTCGAGCGGCACACGCCGCGCGACGTCCTGCACGTCGGTCGCGTTCTTGAACGTGACGATCCCCGACAGCGAAATATGGAAGTTCTGCGCGAGCGCCTGCTCGGCGACCGGCCACGGCTCGGTGAAGCAGTGCATCACGCCGCCCGGCACGTGCGCGCGCTCCTCGGCCATGATCCGCAGCGTGTCTTCCGACGACGAGCGCGTATGAACGATCAGCGGCTTCATCGTCGCGGTCGCCGCGCGGATGTGCGTGCGAAAGCGTTCGCGCTGCCATTCCATGTCGGCGATCGTGCGGCCTTCGAGACGGTAGTAGTCGAGGCCCGTCTCGCCGATCGCGACGACCTTCGGATGCGCGGCCAGCTCGATCAGCTCGGCGAGCGTCGGATCATGCGCGTCCTCGTGATCGGGATGCACGCCGACCGACGCGTACACGTTGTCGTGCGCCTGCGCGATTGCGAGCACCTCGGGCAGCGTCTCGAAATCGACCGAGACGCACAGCGCATGGGTGACGTCGTGCTCGCGCATGTTCTCGAGCACGGCCGGCAGGCGGTCGGCGAGACCCTTGAAATTGATGTGACAGTGAGAATCGACGAACATCGTGTTTCCTGAATTCTTGGGACGGGCGCGAGGCGCTCGCCGGCAATCGTTTCCGCACAACGCGGAAACAATCGTTACTCAGACGAAGATTTCCCGATAACCGAGAAACAGTTCCTCGAATACGAGCCGGGCGTTGAGCGGATGGTTCTCGACCATCCGCTGGCGCGTCACGGTCTTCATGAAGCGCGCGAACGCATTGGCGTCGACCGCGTGCGCGCACCGCGCGAGCGCGGCCGACTGCAGCGGGAAGTAGCGCGGCGCGCCGGCCATCCGCTGCGCGAGCAGATCGTACAGCCAGCGCTGCAGCCAGCCGAGCACCAGCGGCACCGGCAGCTTCTGCAGCGTCTCGCCGCAGGCGAACGGATCGCACGCGGCGCCCGCCGCGAGCTGGCCGAGCGTGAAATCGCGCAGCGGACGGTTCTCGTCGCTCGCGAGCGCGAGCGCCGCGAGCGGCGCCCCGCCCGCTTCGGCGAGCAGCGCGCGCGCATCGTCGATGCCCTGCGCGGCGAGCCACGCCGCGGCCGCATCCGGCGCCGGCACGGTCATCGGCCACTGCCGGCAGCGGCTGATGATGGTCGGCAACAGCCGGTCGATGCGTGCGGACACCAGCAGGAACACGACGCCCGCCGGCGGCTCCTCGAGCGTCTTCAACAGCGCGTTCGACGCGGCGACGTTCAGCGCCTCGGCCGGATACAGCACGACGACGCGCGCGCCGCCGCGGTGCGAGCCGACGCCGCAGAAATCGAGCAATGCGCGCACCTGCTCGATCTTGATCTCCTTGCTGGGCGCACGGGTTTTCTTGCCGCCTTCGTCGGCGTCGGCCGGCTTCGCGTCGTCGGCCGCGCCGGGCGCCTCACCGGCGAGCGCCTCGGGCAGCACGATCCGGTAGTCGGGATGGTTGCCCTGCGCGAACCACGTGCAGGCCGCGCAGGCGCCGCACGGCTGGCCGTCCGGCTGCGGCGACTCGCACAGGAAGCCCTTGGCGAGATGCTGCGCGAACTGCAGCTTGCCGATCCCGGCCTGACCGTGCAACAGCAGCGCATGCGGCCATTGCGCGCGCAGCTGCTGCAGGCGGTTCCAGTCGTCGGTTTGCCACGGATAGATCATCGGATGCGTTCCTTCGGGTTACAGCGCGGCGAGCACGCGCTCGAGCCGTCCGCGAATCTCGGGAATCGTCTGCGTCGCGTCGACGATCGTGAAGCGATGCGGCGCCTCTTGCGCGCGCCGCAGGTATTCGTCGCGGGTGCGCGTGAAAAACGCGTCCGTCTCGCTCTCGAACTTGTCGGGCGCACGCGCGGCGCCGCGCCGCTCGCTCGCTACCTGCGGCGCGACGTCGAACAGCACCGTCAGGTCCGGCTGAAAACCGCCCTGCACCCAGCGCTCGAGCGCTTCGAGCTTGTCGCGCGGCAACCCGCGGCCGCCGCCCTGGTAGGCGAACGTCGCGTCGGTGAAGCGGTCGGACACGACCCAGTCGCCGCGTGCAAGCGCCGGCTCGATCACGCGCGCGAGATGCTCGCGGCGCGCGGCGAACATCAGCAGCGCTTCAGTCTCGAGATCCATCGGCTGGTTCAGCAGCATCTCGCGCAGCGCCTCGCCAAGTGGCGTGCCGCCCGGTTCGCGGGTGACGACGACCTGCCGGTCGCCCGCGGCGAGCTTCGCCTGCAGACGCTCGCAGAACCATTGCAGATGGGTCGTCTTGCCCGCCCCGTCGATGCCTTCGAACGTGATGAATTTACCGCGCGCCATCATTGACCTCGTATGTACTTGTCCACGGCCTTGTTGTGATCGCCGAGCGTATCCGAGAACACGCTCGTGCCGTCGCCCTTCGCGACGAAATAGAGCGCGCTCGTCGGGGCCGGGTTGATCGCCGCCTGCAGCGACGCGACACCCGGCAGCGCGATCGGCGTCGGCGGCAGCCCGCGCCGCGTGTAGGTATTGTAGGGAGTGTCGGCCTGCAGGTCGCGCTTGCGCAGATGCCCGTCGTACGCGTCGCCGAGGCCGTAGATCACCGACGGATCGGTCTGCAGCGGCATCCCGATGCGCAGCCGGTTCGCGAACACGGCCGCGACGAACGCGCGGTCGGCCGCATGGCCGGTTTCCTTTTCGATGACCGACGCGATCGTCAGCGCTTCGTAAGGCGTCTTGTACGGCAGCCCCGGCGCGCGCGCCGCCCAGGCTTCTTCGAGGCGCGTCTGCATCAGGCGATACGCGCGGCGATAGATGTTCAGGTCGCTCGTCCCCTTGTCGAACAGGTAGGTATCGGGGAAGAACAGCCCTTCGCCGCTGCCGCGCCGGATCACGGTGTCCGGTGCGCCGATCGCGCGCAGCAGCTCCGCGTCGCTCATGCCGGCGCTCGCGTGCGCGAGGTCGGGATTGCCGTCGAGTTCGGCGCGCATGCGCTTGAAGGTCCAGCCTTCGATCACCGTGGCGACGTACTCGTTCACGTCGCCGCGCGCGATCTTCTGCAGGATGGCGTACGGCGTGATGCCGCTCTTGAATTCGTAGTTGCCGGATTTGAGGCGGCTCGACAGCCCGAGCACGCGCGTCATCGCGACGAAGCCGAGCGGCTCGACCGGCACGCCGCCGCGCTTGAGCTGCAGCGCGACGCTTTTCACGCTGCTGCGCGGCTTGATCGTCACGTCGAGCGACGCCGCGCCCAACAACAGCGGCCGGGTCGCCCAGTAATAACCGGCGCCCGCGCCGGCAGCGGCCACAACGACGGCCAGCGCCGCGACCGTCGCGACGCATTTCTTCAGTAGGGACATGGAAACGAGACTCGGGTAAGACCCATATAATACTTGCTCGCCTTCGTCAAAGTCAGGGTTGACTGTTCCCTCATTCCATGAGCACACCGTTCGCTTCACCGGCTGCCCAGCCCGCATCCGCCTCGCTCCCCGTTTTCCCCCGCCCGTCCGCCGCCGATTTCGACGCGCCGGCCGCGTGCATGCCGCTTGCGCAGTTCGGCGTGATCGACGTGGCCGGCGACGACGCCGCGACGTTCCTGCACGGCCAGCTCACCAACGACATCGAGCATCTCGATGCGGCCAGTGCGCGCGTGGCCGGCTACTGTTCGCCGAAGGGCCGGCTGCTCGCGTCGTTCCTCGCGTGGCGCGAGGGCCACGGCGTGCGCCTGCTGGTGTCGAAGGACGTGCAGGCCGCCGTCCAGAAACGGCTGTCGATGTTCGTGCTGCGCGCGAAGGCGAAGCTGTCGGACGCGAGCGACGCCGTCGCGGTGGTCGGCTTCAGCGGCGACGTGCGCGACGCGCTGTCGGGCGTGTTCGACGCGCTGCCCGACGGCGTGCACGTGAAGGTCGACGGCCCGGCCGGCGTGCTGATCCGCGTGCCGGACGCGGCCGGGCGCAAGCGCTACCTGTGGATCGGGCCGCGCGCCGAGGTCGACGCGCGCATCGCCGCGCTCGCCGGCACGCTGCCGGTCGTGTCGCCGGCCGTGTGGGACTGGCTCGACGTTCGCGCGGGCGAGCCGCGCATCACGCAGCCGGTCGTCGAACAGTTTGTCCCGCAGATGGTCAACTTCGACGTGATCGGTGCCGTTAACTTCAGGAAGGGGTGCTACCCGGGCCAGGAAGTCGTCGCGCGCAGCCAGTATCGCGGGACGATCAAGCGCCGCACCGCGCTCGCGCACGTCGCCGGCGAGACCGACAGCGTGCATGCCGGCGTCGAGCTGTTCCACAGCGACGACCCCGGCCAGCCGTGCGGGATGATCGTCAACGCGGCGGCCGCGCCCGCGGGCGGCGTCGATGCGCTGGTCGAGATCAAGCTGGCCGCGCTCGACAGCGGCAGCGTGCACGTCGGCGCGGCCGACGGCCCGGCGCTCGCCTTCGACACGCTGCCGTACGCGTGGCCGACCGACGCGTAGCGCACCGCCAACCCGTTCGCACGCCGGTTCGCCCTTCGCGGCCGGCGCCCGAGCTTTCCTGCGAGAGATTCGCCCGATGTGTCTGATTGCCTTCGACTGGCAGCCTGATGCCGCCGCCGGTCCTGTATTTACGCTGGCCGCCAACCGCGACGAGTTCTTTCGCCGGACGAGTGCGCCGCTTTCGTGGTGGGAAGACGTGCCGGGCGTGCTGGCCGGCCGCGATCTCGAAGCCGGCGGCACATGGCTCGGCGTGTCGCGCGACGGCCGCTTCGCCGCGCTCACGAACTACCGTGCGCCGTTCGACATTCGCGCCGGCGCGCCGACCCGCGGCAAGCTCGTGTCGGATTTCCTCGGCGGCCCGGGCGTCGCGCCGCTCGATTACCTCGGCGCACTGGCCGAGCACGCGGCCGTCTACAACGGCTTCAACCTGCTGGTCGGCGACTGGAAGCGGCGCGAGCTCGCGTGGCTCTGCAATCGCGCGGCCGAAGGCGAAAGCCGTGTCGCCGCGCCGATGGCGGTCGGCGCCGGCGTGCATGCGCTGTCCAACGCGCGGCTCGACACGCCGTGGCCGAAGGTCGTGCGCAAGCGCGCGGAACTCGGCACGCTGCTGACCGACAACGCGACGCCGTCGCTCGACGAACTGATCGACCTGTTGCGCGATCCGCGCGTCGCGGACGACGACGCGCTGCCGCACACCGGCATTCCGCTCGAGCGCGAGCGCGCGCTGTCGGCCGCGTTCATCGAGACGCCCGAATACGGCACGCGCGGCACGACCGCGCTGCGCGTGACGATGAAGGAAGGCGTGCGGCTCACGGTCGACATCAAGGAGCGCTGCGACGACGACGGCTCGCATCGCACCGTCCGCCCCGGCACGTTCGAGCGCGCGTTCACGTTCGACATCGACGCGACACCGCCGCGCGCCGTCCGCTGACACGCGTCGCTGGGCGTTAGGCGCTATGGCGCGCGCACCATCTCGACGTGCGGCACGCCGAGCGCGTCGAACGGTTCGCCGATCGTCGTGAAGCCGTGGCGCAGGTAGAACGGCACCGCTTCGTCCTGCGCATAGAGCCGCACGAGCGGCTCGCCGCGCTGCCGCGCCGCCTCGAGCAGCGCATGCAGCACGGCGGAACCGGCGCCTTGCCGGCGCGCGTCCGCCAGCACCGCGACGCGGCCGATCGTGCCGGTGCGCAGCAGCCGCCCGGTCGCGACCGCGCGCCGTGCGCCGCTCGCCCGATCGACGCGGTACGCCACCGCGTGCAGCGACAGCGGATCTTCATCGTCGAGCTCCCACTCGGGCGGAATCCGCTGCTCGCGCACGAACACCGCATCGCGGATCCGCGCGGCATCCGCGCCGAGCACCGCCCAGTCGCCCGTCTGCGTTTCCGTTTCGACCCAGCCGTCCGTCATCGCTTCCTCCGCGCGACGCCGGGCGCCGCCCGCCGCCGCCGTCAAACGCCGTCGAAGGCGGCCCGCAGCGCCGCCGTCGCGTCGGCATGCGCGGCGCGCACCTCGGGTATGTAGCCGCCCATCTTGAAGAACTCGTGGATCATCCCCGGATAACACACCAGCGCGACCGTATTGCCGGCCGCGCGCAGCTTCTGTGCGTACGCGGCGCCCTCGTCGCTCAGCGGGTCGTATTCCGCGGTCGCGATCCACGCCGGCGCGACGCCGGCGAACGACGACGGCGCGCCGCGCGTGCCGTCGAGCGGCGCGAAGCGCCAGTCGTCGCGGTCGGCCGGCTCGCGCACGTATTGCGAGAAGAACCACTGGATCGTGTCCTGCGTCAGCAGGTAGCCGTTCGCCAGCCGCGCGTGCGATTCGGTCGCCTGGTGGCCGGTCACGCCCGGATAGATCAGCAGTTGCAGCGCAAGATGGATGCCCGCGTCGCGCGCCAGCACCGCGCACACGGTCGCCAGCGTGCCGCCCGCGCTGTCGCCGCCGACCGCTAGCCGCGCGGCGTCGATGCCGAACGCGGCGGCCTCGCGATGCAGCCAGCGCAGCGCGTCTTCGGCATCGTGCACGGCGGTCGGGAACTTGTGTTCCGGCGCGAGCCGGTAGTCGACCGACAGCACCGCGCACTGCGCGTCGCGCGCGAACATCCGGCACAGCGCGTCGTGCGTGTCGACGCTGCCGACCGTGAAGCCGCCGCCGTGGTAGTAGACGAGCGCCGGCAGCGGCTCGGCGAGGCTCGGTGCGACCGGCAGGTAAAGCCGTGCGCCGATCGTGCGGCCGTCGCGGGTCGGCACGACGCAGGCGTCGACCGAATGCATCGGCGCCGGCGCGACGTCGAGGATCGGCGCGCTTTTCTCGTACGCGGCGCGCGCCTGCTGCGGCGTCTGATGATGATAGGACGGACGTTTGGCACGCTCGATCATGTCGAGCACCTGCGCGATCTTCGGATTCAGCGGCATCGGTGAGGACGGCGCGCGCGGCGCCGTGAACGGACAAGCGTCACATGATGCCATGCGCCGAGCCGTTGGGCGGCGGCGGCACTGCGGAGGGTGTGGCGAAGGCTGCGGCCGAGGTGTGCGTGAGGCAACGATGGCTTCGTTTGCCGCGCACTGCCGAGCCGGCGGCGCGCCGGACGCGCCGCGCAAAATGAAACGGCCCTGCCGTGATCGGCAGGGCCGTGCGTGCGGACGCTTACGCGTCGCTCGGGCCCGGATGGGCGTCGGGCGCCGTGCGCGTGCGTTGCCGCTTGATGTCGCGGCCTACCGCGAGCCGCCGCATGTACTTGAACGTGCCGAGCGCTTTCGCAACGAAGTTGCCGTCGCTGTCGCGCACTTCGCCTTCGCAATACGCCATCGTCGTCGAGCGATGCATCACGCGGCCGTACGCGCGCAATTCGCCGCGACCCGGCTGCATGAAGTTCACCTTCATCTCGACCGTCACGACGCCGACGCCGTCGTCGGTCAGGCTGCGTGCGGCCATCGCGAGCGCGATGTCGGACAGCGTCATCGTCACGCCGCCGTGCGCGATGCTCCACGTGTTCATGTGCCGCTCGTCGAGCGGCAGCACGATCTCGCTCGCGCCGTCCTTCGCGCTGACGAGCCGCACGCCGAGCAGATCGACGAACGGGCTTTCGATCGACGGGCCGTCCGTCGGAGATGCCGCGTCGCTCATCGTGCTGCGTTGTCGCACAGATAGTCGACGCACTGGCGCGATTCGGCCACCGCCATCACGAATTTCTTCACTTCCTGATGGACCGGGTGAACCTGGTACGCATCGAGCGCGGCCTGGTCCGTGAAATCGGACACCAGCACGATGTCGGACGTCGCTTCGAGGCCCGGCGTCGCGACGCCGACGTCGAGTTGCAGGATGCCCGGTACGAGGTCGCGGCAGCCTTCGAGCTTTTCTTTCAGCTTCAGCGCGTTCTGTGCGCGCGTGCCGCCCTCGGCGGATTCCTTCAGCTTCCACATGACGATATGTCTAATCACTTCGTTCGCTCCTGTTCGTGTTGGTTCGGCGATTTGCCTGGAACCCTTGCCAGTCGGGCGTTGGACGCCCTTTCATCGTTCGCTTTCGTTCGTCGGAAGTCGCGTCCATCCGAGAAAAAAGGGGTGTCACTTCGACCATCCAGAGACGATACGCCTTTTTCACCGTGCCACTTATCGACATCAGGATCCGACGAGCGAAGGCAGACAACAAGCCTACCAAACTTACCGGCGGCAATGGACTGTATCTGTTGGTGAAGCCGTCCGGCTCCACCACGACGCGGAGTAGTCATCGGACGCCGCAACTCTCCGTGCGATGGAGCCGATCTGGTCATTCATCGCGCGAGCGTACTAGTCCAAGACAAGAGCAACGAATCCGCTCGGCTGCGCTATCTTCGAGTCCTCGGATTCTCCTCCTCGTCAATCGCCCGATGAAACCTGCTTTAAGCGAACCGTCCGACATTCTGATCACTGAGCGTCTGTCGATACGGCTAGCGAGCCGCCGACATGCGTCCGCTTTGCTGGGATATTGCATTGCCAATCGCGCACATTTGTCGCCATGGGAACCGTCCCGGTCCGAATCGTTCTACACGTTGCCGTCGATTGAGGCACGGCTCGAATCCATGGAAAGGGAGATCGCGGCTGGGCTCGCCATACATCTGTTGTTGTTCGACAAAGAGGAAGACCGGCTGATCGGCGACTGCAATTTTACGAACATCGTACGAGGGCCGTTCCAGGCATGTCACCTTGGCTTCTCGATTGCGCATGATCATGAGGGACGCGGGTTGATGCGCGAATGTCTCTCTACCGCTATCCAATATGTGTTCGCCGAACTCGGGTTACACCGTGTCATGGCGAACTATCGACCCGAGAACAAGCGAAGCGCGCAGTTGCTCAATAAGCTGGGCTTCGAGCAGGAAGGCATCGCGCGCGCCTACTTAAAAATAAATGGCGTTTGGGAGGATCATGTCCTGACGTCACTGATCAACCCAGCGGACGTCTGATCTCTCATCAAGGGCCGCCTTGCCACGCTCACGTCTGACGGCTCGATCACGTATCGGGCTGGAATCAAGCAGCGGCCACCTGATCGCCACATCGGCCCATCGAGCGGCGACGTCCACAGGTTGTAATCCGTGCGGCGCATGACCAGCGGCTTGCGCCCCTGCTCCTTCGCCCGGTCGATGCGCCGTGCGTCCGTCACGCCCTCGCCCGGCTCACACGCCTAACCGCCGCCACCCTCTTTCACCCGCTTCCCCGAAACCGGCCGAAGCATCGCCCGCATCGCGCGACTCGTCAGCAACTTCTCGTATGCCGCCGAAGGCATCGCATCGATCATCAGGCGGCCGCTGACGTCGGCCTTGATGTACTCGACGGCCAGCAGCGCAATGACCGGGTTGGTTGTCACCGTGGCCTGATCGGGCGTGTGGTCGCCGAACTCGGCCACCACCGCATCGTCTTCATCTGCGACCACCACCGCAAGGCGACGGCCGGACAGGCGCAGTCTCGCGCTGGCCCCACATTCGGCCATGTCGTACGTGTGCGGCCCTTTCAACGTCCGCTTGCCATAGATGGCGACATGGGTGTCGATCCCCCGCCCGCTGGCCGCTTCGAGCAGCGGGCCCAGTTCGTCGAGCTCCTCGTCCCAGATACCGGCGAACAGGCTGGTCTGCGCATTCGAGATCACCCGCGCAAAGGCCTGCACGATCGACTCCGCGCCACTGAGCGACCAGACCAGCCCCGGTTCCTGTTGAACCGGCAGCCGATCCAGCGCGGACGCTGCCGACTCGAGGTCGGCGTTGAAGCGCGAGCGCAGCTCGGCCAACAGTGATGTGTGCGGCACGGCCGCGTACCGCACCGGCTCCGAGCGGTTGACGAGTACGGCCCCCCGTGCTTCCAGCCGAGCCAGCGTCTCATACACCTTCGAGGCCGGCATCGATGCCCTGCGCCCGACTTCCGCTCCCGTCAGCGCGGCCTGACCAACCAGGGCCGCGTATGCCTGCGCTTCGTACTGGGTGAATCCCAGTCGCGTCATGGAAGCGATCAATTCTGCGTCTGCCGTCATTCGGGACTCTTTTCTGTGGAAAGGGAGTTGACTAACTACCGCAGTAGTATACGATCGCATTCAACTACTACCCAAGTAGTTGTTCCAGAACCATCTTCTCATCGAAGGACGATCCATATGCGTCAACTCATCAGCACCGGCTCCCCGTGGGAACCGAAGGTCGGTTACTCGCGGGCCGTGATCGTGAACGACACGATCTACATTTCAGGGACGGCCGGCAAAGGCCCGGACGTCTACACGCAAACGCGGGATGCACTCGCCACTGTCGAGAAGGTGCTGCTCGACAACGGATTCCGGTTGGAGGACGTGGTGCAAAGCCGGCTGGTCGTCGCGGACTTCGAACACTGGGAAGACGCTGCGCGTGCGCACGGCGAGGTCTATGGCGAGATTCGACCGGCATTCTCGCTCGTGCATGCGCTGCCGTTCGTCGACGACGCGATCCTCGCCGAAGTCGAGGCCATTGCCGTCAGGGCCGGCAAATGACGGGCCGGGCCGAGCAGAACGCGCGGCTGTCGGGCCGCGCGGTAGCGGTGCTTTCGATCGCCGCGGGCGGCGCCATCGCGAACGACTACGCGATGCAACCGGCGCTTTCCTTCATCGCCGCCGATTTCGGGGTGCCGGTCGCACCGATTACCGCCGTCGCGTCCGGCGCGATGATCGGCTATCTGCTCGGCCTGGTGCTGCTCGTGCCGCTGGTCGACAAACTCAGTCCGCGCACGTTGATTCCGGAGCAGCTTGCGGCGCTCGCGTGCGCGCTGGCGCTTGCCGCGTACGCGCCAGGCCCGGACGCGCTGATTGCCTGCTTCGTTGTCATCGGCGCGACGACGACGGTTGCGGCGCAAAGCAGCGCCGTCGTCGGCAAGTGCGCCGATCCGCACCGCCGCGCGCGGCTCATGGGGACGATCTCCGCCGGCATATCGGCGGGGATCTTGCTGAGCCGATTCGTGGGCGGCGTTCTCGCGCAGTGGTATGGATGGCGAGGCGCGCTGTTGACGTTCGCGGCCTTCGCGGTCGTTTCAGCCCTTTGCGTCATGCCATTACTACCCGCGCAACGGCCGCCCGGGCATACGGGCTACTTCTCGACGTTGCGTTCGATGCCGTCGTTGTTGCGGGCCTCCCGGCAGCTGCGGTTGCGCATCTATGCCGGGATGCTGTGGTTCCTTGCTTTCAACCTGATCTGGGTCGGGCTTGCGGTGCGGCTCGCCGCGCCGCCGTACAACCTGGATGCGGCGGCCATCGGACTGTACAGCCTCGCCGGACTCCTCGGCCTCGTCGTCACGCGTGTCGCGGGGCGCCTGGCGGACGGGTTCGGCAGCCGCACCGTGATCGTCTGCGGCCTCGCGGTTGCGGCGGCGTCCGCATGTGCGCTGACCGTCTCGCTCGGCCACCCAGCCGCGACGGCGGCCGCGCTGGCCGTATTCGATGCCGGTTGTTTCGCCGCCCAGGTCGCCAATCAGGCCAGCGTCGTTGCGATCGAGCCGGCGCGAGCCGGCGCATTGAACTCGGCGTACCTGACCTTCTACTACGTCGCGGGCGCGATCGGTACGGCCATCTCAGGTCTCGTCGTCACCAGCGCCGGTTGGGAGCCGCTCGTCTTGTTGGCGGCGATTTCAACGGCCGCGGCCGCCATGATCGGCGCGCTCGTCGTTACGTCCGTGCCGGCTCGGAATCGCGCCGACCTTCAACCACACAATGGAGGCACCGGGCAGATTCGATGATCACGCATCGAATAGCGGAATTTTCGCGGACCGCTAGAGCGTGCTCAACGAAAGCGCGGAAGTCTTGCCGAAGCGACCTGAACCAAGCAAGATTCCGGTGACCGGTCGGCGAACCATGACCCGTGCGCGCCACCATCGAGCAACACATCGCCCCGCTGTCGGCAGCGATGGATTCACACCACGTGGAACACCCCATGAACTCCCGTTCAGCAGCAGTCGTCGCGGCGTCGATGTCCATCGTGTTCGGCATGGTCGTCGCCTCGCCGCCCGCCTTTGCCGAAGTCACGCCACGCCAGCAGGACGTCGCCCGACACGGCGCGCAGGTGATGCCGTTCTCGCTCGCGGCCACGACCCATATCTTCACGAAGACCGCCGACGGCGGCATCCAGCGGGTCGTCACCAAGCGTCGCGACGCAAAGCAGACCGCGCTGATCCGCGAGCATCTGGCCACGATCGCGCGTCGCTTCTCGTCAGGCGATTTCGGTGCACCGGAGCAGATCCACGGCGCCGACATGCCGGGGCTCGCCGCATTGCGTACGGCACAGCCGGGCGAGCTCGAGATCGACTATCGGGACGTGCGCGACGGCGGCGAGATCGTCTACCGCAGCGAGCAGCCGCGTCTGATCGCGGCGCTTCACGACTGGTTCGACGCGCAGTTGTCCGATCATGGGCACGATGCGAAGGCCGGGCACGATCACGACGCGATGCATCACCACCCTGCCGACGAATCGACGCCGTAAAGATCGCCGCCACGAAGCGCGCATGTGAGTTCCCGAAACGCAGGCGCGACATCCGTTCTTCACTGCCATCCCGACTGAAGGCCATCAGCCCGTCGCGCTCGCCGCCCTTTCCACCGTGGCCCGTTCTATTGAACCGGCACGTTGCCGAGACGGAACCCGGCGAACGCGCAGCCTTGGGCCGCCGGCCCAAATGCGCTCATCGCAGCCCGTCGAACCACGCGAGAATGTTCTCGGCTCCGCCGAGCGTCGACGCATCGCCGTACAGCCCGGCGAGAAACGTCCCGCGATGGCTCGCCGCCGGGACGGCCACCCCGCTCACGTAGGAACCGCCCGCCGCGAGTACCGGATACACCATCGCCGGATGAATCGCTTCATCGGCAAGCCCGTAATCGAAGCGGATCGGACTGTCGTAATTCCAGTAAGTCGCGCGATTGGCCGCGAGCTGCCGAAGAAACGCGCTGTTTTGCGTGGCCGTGTAGTGCTCGAAGAAGCCAGGATTCAACAACCCGGCGCCGGTCGGCAGCGACTTCGCCCGCTCGGCGTCGAGCGTGTAATCCGACCAGTACTGCGCCGCGAGGTGCTGAAACTCCGGCCGGATCGCGCTTTTCATCAAGCCTTTCAGCCCGTACTGCAACTCGTAGCTGCCGAGCGTGACGATCATGCAGAGCGAGATCCAGTCCGGAAGCGCCGGATAGGCCTGTACGCCGCGCGGAAGCGCAAACGTCTGCGCGCCGGCCCAGAACCGCCATGCCTCGCTGAGGTCGTTGAACGGGCTGGCGACGGCCGTTGCGGCGATCGGCCGCGACTGCTTGCGCAACGCCTGATGCAGCCATTGCGTGTTGAGCGCGCCTTGCGACCAGCCGTGCAGGAACAGTTTCGACGGCGCGACGCCCAGCGCGCGCATCGCGGCCTCGCCTGCCGTCAACACGTCGACGCAGGTGCGCACCGTCACGTCCTTGACCGCATACGCTTCGCCCCGGCCATCGCGGAACGGCCCCTTGCCGACGTAATCGGCGGCGATCACGGCATAGCCCTGCGCCGCGAACCGATGCACGTTGAAGAGCGTTTCGAGCGAGTCGGCGGCGTCCGTCAGTTGACGGTCGGGGTCGGCGAGCAGAACGAGATTGGACGGCACCTGATCGAACGACAGGATCGTGCCGTGCTGCCACGACACGAGCGGCAGCTTGCCGCTTGCGCCGACCGGCAATGCCAGCAGCCCGCTGACCTTGATCTTCTCGCCGCTTTGCGGGTTGACGGTGTACGTGACGAGACGATGCAGGTCGACGTCGAAACGCGCGCCGTGGGTTTTCGCGTCGAACGCAGGGAGTATCGCCGGCTTGTTGAACAGCAGATACGCGTCCGCGACCAGCTTGTCGAGCCGTGCGGCACTGACCCGGCATGAACGGTCGATCCCGGCGTGGCCCGCCTCGTTGCCCGCCGCATCGGCCGCCCGCGCATTCGCCAATCCGATCGCGACCGCGCCGGCGCCCAGCATCAAATTGCGCCGCGGACGATTGACCGCGCCATTCGATGCAGCGTGTTCCTGTTCGGGCGAAAGCGCCGTCAGGACCTTTTCAAACAACGACATGGGGAAACTCCCTGATACCTCGAAGAAGCCGCGGGTTCGGCCCGCGGCGACGTGCGCCGTCTCGATGGCGATGGTCGATCTTGATCTCTGTTGGTTGCATCGCCATTGATCTGAGTTAAAGCAAAACCGCTTTCCCGCTTCCAGACTTGCGACATTTGCCGGTAGCCGTGCTGCGCAGGCGCAGCGCCGGACGACATGACGTGACGAGGAGATCTGAAGTGGACATGCATCGCCGACAAGCAATCCGGGCCATCTCGGCCGCGTGTGCCGGTATCGTCGCGCACAGCTGGGGCGCGCACGCTGCGTCCTTGCCGGGCAAGCTCTGGTACGTGGACCAGCGCGCCGCATCAGGCGGAGACGGCAAGACCTGGCGCACCGCATTCCAGTCGCCGCGCGACGCGCTCGCGGCCGCGTCGGCCGGCGACGAAATCTGGGTCGCGCACGGCACCTACCATCCGCATCCGGACGACGCCACGCAATCGTTCACGCTCAAGGCCGACGTCGCGCTGTACGGCGGCTTCGCCGGCGGCGAAACCGCACGCGACCAGCGCGATTACGCGCAGCACGTCACGACGCTCAGCGGCGACATCGGCAACGGCGATCGCACCCGCAACACGCACACCATCGTGATGGGCGCGGATCGGGCCGTGCTCGACGGCTTCACGATCGCGCACGCGTACGGCGCCGACAAGCCGCGCCTGCATCTGACGCCGGACGACATCCTGAAGGGCGACATGGTGGTCGGCGGCGGCATGCGCAACTTCATGACGAGTCCGGTCGTGCGCAACTGCATCTTCCGGAACAACTTCTCGCCGAAAGGCGGCGCCGTCTACAACGTCCACAAGCCCGGCGCCGAGCAGGCGACGTTCACGAACGTCGAGTTCGTCGACAACGAGGCCAGTCAGCGCGGCGGCGCGGTCAGCAACGACCTCGGCGCGATGCCGGTGTTCATCGACTGTCGTTTCGTCGGCAACCGCAGCCAGGACAAGGGCGGCGCGATCTACAACGATTTCGCGTCGACGCCGCTGCTGTTCAACGTGCTGGTGACCGGCAACGAAGCGACGACGGCCGGCGGCATCGGCAACGACGGCGGCTCGTCGCCGCTGCTCGCGAACGTGACGATCGTCGGCAACAAGGCGACCAGCGGGCTCGGCGCCGGCCTCTATCAGGGCACCGGCGCGAACAACAATCCGATCATCGTGAATTGCAGCATCGACGACGTCTACAACTGGCACGAGGACATCGTGGCCGCGCTCGGCTCGCACGTGCCCGCCGGGCAGACGCTGCCGCTCGCCGACTTTCTGCCGATCAGCAATCTCGACGGCCAGGTCCGCGCGGCCGATCTCGCGCCGCTGCCGACCGGCGTCGGTTATCAGCCGCGTCCGTACGGTGCGCAACTGCTGAAGGCGCCCGTGGTCGCGACGCTCGTACAGTTCTATTCGCGCAACGAGGGCGTGGTCGAATACCGCGGCGAGTACACGCGGCCCGTCGTGACGCGTGACGCGGTCGCGGCCAAGGTGATCCACGTCGTGCCGGCATCGGCGTCGGCGACGCAGGACGGCCTGTCGTGGGCGACTGCGCTGACCGACCTGCAGGCCGCCATCGATCTGGCGTCGGTTTCGAAGGCCGCCGTCTGGGTGAAGGCCGGGCGCTATCATCCGGCGCGGCGCGACGCGGACCGGATTGCCGCGTTCACGCTGTATGACGGCGTCGAGGTGTATGGCGGCTTCGCGGGCACCGAAACCGACGTCGCACAGCGCCGCCGCGACGCGGCGCCGACGGTGCTCAGCGCGAAACTTGCCGCGGGCGACGATCGCTATCCGCACGTCGTCTACGGCGCGAATCAGGCCGTGCTCGACGGGCTGACGATCCGCGACGGCAACGCGGTGGGCTTCACCTACAACGGCAAGGGCGGCGGACTGCTGGCTTATCACGCAGGCAAGACGTATCTGCCCAACGGACTCAAGGCATACCGGGCCGGACGCGCGCTCGAGTCGTACAGCGATCCGGTCGGCTTCACGATGACCGTGCGCAACTGCCGGTTCGAACGCAACGAGGCGCTCGAAGGCGGCGCGATCTATGCGTTCGGCAAGGCCGTGCTGACGATCGTCGACACCACGTTCGACGGCAACCGCGCGATCTACGGCGGTGCGGTGCTCGACCGCGAGGGCGTGACGGCGACGCATCGGCGCTCCGCGTTTCTGCGCAACGCGGCCACGCACGACGGCGGCGGCGCGTACGCGGACTACGGTTCGCTCGTCACGTTTCGCGACACGCGGTTTCAAGCGAACGCCGCACGCCGCAACGGCGGCGCGATTTACATGATCAGCCGTGCGTCGCAGGTCGGCGCGACCAACGTCACCGTCACGAACGGCGAGTTGCGCGGCAACACCGCAGCGGCCGGCGCGAGCATCTACGACCTCGATGGCGGAACGCTGTCGGTCGTGGACACGCACTACCCGTCCGGCTCGATCCACCAGCCCAAAAGCTGACATCCGCATAGGGCTTCGGGGAAGGATGCGCCGCTGCTGCCCGCTGGAGCCGGGCGGCGCGGCGGGACTGGGCTTTACGGCGGCAATTGCCGCAGGTGTCGCCGTCTCGCGCTCGTAGCCGTGAACGGCGTACCACGACCGCAACGGCGCGAAGGCTCGGCGACTCCGGCAGCCCGCACGTGCTGGCGAAAGCGACGTCCCGATGGAATGCGGGCAATCGCATGCAATGGCCGCAATCGCAAAGTCGTTGTGCATTGCAGCCCGAAATGAGCCGCTCCGGTTCGGTATCGATTACGGGGTGCCGTCGATATTTACCCGCCACATTCGCTATTTATCAGCATTCCATTATCAAGCGAGCCACATTTACATATTTAGTCGATTCGTCGAGTAACAATTACAATTTTCGATAAATAAGCGCACTCGAATCTCGACAACCCGATATTGACTTCGACTTCCGCCGATATCTAGAATCGCCTGCACCATCTTTCAACCGAGTTTGCGTTTGCACGTGGACCGCTCGTTCACTCAGGTCGCTCGCCGTATCCGACAGCGTTTCGCCGGTGCTTCACGCACATCGCGACGAGCAGGCCGTCTTTTTGCTTCCGCTTCGAAATTTATCGCGCGTCCGACTAATTCCCAATCAATTCGCGCCGCGTATCACACGACGATTAAAACGGGCATTTGAAGAATGCCCGCAATGCCACGCACAACGGCCGGAGCATTCCGCCGATTCGAGCATGCCGATAACAATCGCAGTCGTCAGGAGGGTCGTTATGAAGATTCATCGCTTCGCGAAATCGCTGTGTCTCGGCTTCGTCTGCGCCGCCCTGCTCGCCGCGTGCAACGACGACGACGTCCAGTCGAGCGGCCCGCCGCCGTCGTCCAGCGCCGCGCTGTCGTTCCGGATGGATGCGGGCGGCCAGATCAACGCGTTCTACCGGCAGGACCAGGTGGCCGCCCATCTGCTGGTGCGCTCGTCGACGAAGCCGCGTCTGCTGGTGGTGTTTCCGGCCGGCAACAGCGGCACCGGGCTGTGGTTCGACGACACCGCGCAGCCGGTGAACTGGAGCCTCGACACGCCGCCGTCGGCGCTGTCCGCGCCCGACGCGCACGGCCGTCCGCTGTACGGCATCGGCGCGGACGTGTCGGTCGACACCGACACGCTGACGATCCACCAGGGGCTGCTCAGCAGCGTGCGCTTCCTGCGCGACTTCAACGGCGGCGCGACGATCCCGGCGGAGATCGTCACCGCGCCCGCCGTCCAGGGCAGCGCCGCGCAATGGCAGCGCGACCGGATCGACGGCGCGCCCGGCTATGCGCTGCGCATCACGCTGCGCGACGGCGGCAGCATCGCGACGGCCGCCGGCGGCAAGCTGGTGCTGCGCGCGGCAGCCGGCTCGCATACGCTGAAACTGCACGTCGACGCGTTGTCGGGCGAGTCGCCGCTGTCGCCGATCGCACGCGCCGAGCTGTTCGCGCCGTCCGTGAATCCCGACCCGGTGAGCCAGAACGTGCTCGAATTCATCAGCTTCCACGACAAGCTGCTGGCCGGCTCGTGGCAATACGACACCTACTTCGGACGCGACACGCTGATCTCGGTGCGCATGCTGATGCCGGTGCTCGAACCCGCCGCGATCGAGGCCGGGCTGACGTCGGTGCTGAGCCGCCTGTCGGACGACGGCAAGGTCGCGCACGAGGAAGGCATCGGCGAGTTCGCGCTGATCGACAACGCGAAGCACGGCCGCGCGAACGACGCGACGCCGACCTACGACTACAAGATGATCGACAGCGACTACCTGCTCGCGCCGATCGCGGCGGCGTGGCTGGTCGACGACGCGCGCGGCCAGGCGCGCGCGGCGGCCTACCTCGCGCAACGCGGCAGCGACGGCCGCACCAACGGCAGCCGCCTCGTCGTGAACCTGCTGCACGTCGCGACCACTGCGCAGCCGTTCGCGCAGCAGCCGTCGGTCGCCAACCTGATCCATCTGCGTGACGGCGAGATCGTCGGCAACTGGCGCGACAGCACCGACGGGCTCGGCGGCGGCGTCTATCCCTACGACGTGAACGCCGTGCTCGTGCCGGCCGCGCTGCGCGCGGCCAATGCGTTCCTCGCGCGCGGCCTGCTCGATCCGTACCTGGACGCCGGCCAACGCGCCGCGCTCGCGAACACCGCGGCGGAGGCGGCCGTCTGGGAGCAGCAGGCGCCGCCGCTGTTCCAGGTCAGCGTGCCGGCCGCGCAGGCGGCGGCCGACGTGTCCGCCTATGCGCCGAGCGCCGGCGTGCCGGCCGGCGCCGCGCCCGGCGCGCCGCTGACCTTCTACGCGCTGTCGCTCGATCAGCAAGGCACGCCGATCCCGGTGATGAATTCCGACGGCGGCTTCGCGCTGCTGTTCGGCACGCCGCCCGACGCCGAGCTGCAGCGCATCGTCGCCGACGTCACGCGGCCGTTCCCGACCGGCCTCGTCACCGACGTCGGCATGCTGATCGCGAACCCCGCGTATGCCAGCACCGCGCTATGGCCGAAGTTCACGAGTTCCGCGTATCACGGCACGGTGATCTGGTCGTGGCAACAGGCGATGTGGGTGGCCGGGCTCGACCGTCAGCTCGCACGCCAGGATCTGTCGGCCGCGACGCGCACGCTGCTCACGCAGGCCCGGCAGACGATCTGGCAGGTGATCTCGAACGGACGCGACATGCGCACGTCGGAAATGTGGACGTGGTCCTATACCAACGGCCAATACCACGCCGATGCGTTCGGTACGCGCAGCGCCGATGCGACGGAGGCCAACGCCGCGCAGCTTTGGAGCACCACGTATCTGGCGATCCGCGATCCGCAACTGCGTGCGGGCAAGTACTGGTGGCAGGCGTCGCAGCAAATGGAAACCGCGACGGCGGTCGCGGCGCGCTGACCCGCCAAGGACGCGCGACCGGCACGAGCCGCATGGCGCGCGTCCACCTCCGTGGCCTTTTCAGCGCGCGGCGCGCGACGATCAATGCGCGACGACGCGATTGCGTCCGTCGCGCTTCGCCTGATACAGCCGTTCATCGACCACGCGCAGCAACGCGTCGACCGTACTGCCGTCGACGCCGTACTGCGCGACGCCGACGCTGACCGTCACCTGCACGCGCTTGAAGTCGAGCCCGAACGGCGAGCTGGCGATCGACGAGCGCACGCGCTCGGCCGTCATGCGTGCGCCTTCGAGCGGCATGTCGGGCAACAGCGCCATGAACTCCTCGCCGCCCACGCGCGCGAGCGCACCGGTCGGCCGGATCGCTTCGAGACACTGGCGCACGACGCCGCGCAGCACTTCGTCGCCGATCTGGTGACCGTACGCGCCGTTGATGTTCTTGAAGTTGTCGAGGTCGAGCGCGAGCAGGCAAAACGGTGTGCCGTCGCGCTCGGCCCGCTGGATCTCGCGCTCGACCTGCGCGATGAACTGGCGGCGATTCGATGCGCCGGTCATCGGATCGGTGGCCGCCATGTATTCGAGCTTCTGGTTCGTGCGGCGCAGTTCCTGCAGCGCGCTCTCGGTGCGCGCCATCGATTCGGACAGCCGGCTCATCAGGTCTTCCTGGCTGTAGATCGCGGAGAACGAGCGGGTGGACTGCAACGCCTGCACGACGCCGTAGCTGAGCAGAAAGAAACCGCCCGCGAAGATCGCATGCGCGAGCCACCACATGTGGTTCCACGGCTTGCCCAGAATGAACGCGAGCGACGACAGCGCGAACGCCATGATCGACATGCCGTAGATCACCATCAGCGGCGAACGGATGCGCCGCGTGAGCAGTACGCCGACGTTCAGCAACGAGAACACGAGCGCGCCGCCTTCCATCGACAGCCGCGTGCCGAGCGCGCCGGCGACCGGCGAATACGCGATGTATGCAACGGCCGCATCGATCAGCAGGAACGCCACGATCCAGGGCAGCCAGGTACGCGCGCGCGTGCGCTTCTCGACGCGATCGGGCGGCTGGAAATACGACAGCAGGCCCGTCAGCAGCAGCATCGCCATCACGAGCCGCGACGCGGGACCGTACAGCAGGAACAGCCAGATATTGTGATGCGCCATCCCGGTGAACAGGCCGTGCAGCGCGTAGATCATCGCGAAGCCGAGAAAGCCGAGCGTGAGCCAGCGCAGCAACGGCTCGCCGGAGGAGCGGTAGCAGACCCACGTGACGTAGGTGACGAAGGCGCCCTCGAGCGTCGCCGCAGCGATCGCGAACTCATGGAAGGCGTGATTCTCGAATACGACGCGCGGGTCGCTGAAGAACCACAGATAGCCGATCAGATAGGCCGGCAACAATGCGAATGCGACCAGCAGGCATTTCGCGTAGAGCTTCGCGGCCGCACTGACGACGCGCGGCGGTTCCCCGGCTGCATAGGTCGTGCTCAATTCGATCCCCGTTCGGTCTGCTGCGTGGTGCGAACGTCCGCGGCGCCGGACACGCGCGCTGCATCGTGCGCGTCGGCAGCCGGCGACGCATCGCGCGCATCGGGACGACGCGCGCCGGCCCATCCGGCCGAAAGGCAAATGTCAGAGCAAGTATAGGTGCGGCAATTCGTTTGACAAGTAAGGGGAAACGGCAGCATCGCAGCCGCGCCGTTTGCTTCCCCATCCTTACGAATTGCGGACGAATCTCGCCGATTCGCGACGCGGTTACGGCGGCCGCTGAAACGCGCCGCCGCAGCCGCCGCGCCGAAAAAATCAGACGATTTCGAACAGGCCGGCCGCGCCCTGCCCGCCGCCGATGCACATCGTGACGACCACGTATTTGACGCCGCGCCGCTTGCCTTCGAGCAACGCATGGCCGGTGAGGCGCGCACCCGACACGCCGTACGGATGGCCGACCGCGATCGCGCCGCCGTTCACGTTGAGACGCTCGTCGGGGATGCCGAGCGTATCGCGGCAGTACAGCACCTGCACGGCGAACGCTTCGTTCAGTTCCCACAGGCCGATGTCGTCGATCTTCAAGCCCGTCTGCTTCAGCAGCTTCGGCACCGCGAACACCGGACCGATGCCCATCTCGTCCGGTTCGCAGCCGGCCACCGCGAACCCGCGGAACACGCCGAGCGGCTGCAGCCCTTCGCGCTGCGCGATATCGGCGTTCATCACCACGCATGCCGCCGCGCCATCCGAGAACTGGCTCGCATTGCCCGCGGTGATCACGCCGCCCGGCACGGCCGACCGAATCTTCGACACGCCTTCGAGCGTCGTGTCGGGCCGGATGCCTTCGTCGGCCGACACCGTCACTTCCTGCGTGTAGAGCCGCCCGGTCGCTTTGTCGGCGATGCCCGCGCGCACGGTGATCGGCACGATCTCGTCGCGAAAGCGCCCGGCTTCCAGGGCGGCCGCCGCACGCAGCTGCGAGCGCACGCCGTATTCGTCCTGACGCTCCTTGGCGATCCCGTAGCGCTTCGCGACGTTCTCCGCGGTCTGCAGCATGTTCCAGTAGATCTCGGGCTTGTGCTCGACGAGCCAGCCTTCCTGGATCATGTGCCGGTTCATTTCGTTCTGCACGCACGAGATAGACTCGACGCCGCCCGCGACGTACACGTCGCCCTCGCCCGCGATGATCCGCTGCGCGGCGAGCGCGATCGTCTGCAACCCTGAAGAACAGAAACGGTTCACCGTCATCCCCGGCACGCTGACCGGCAGCCCGGCGCGCAGCGCGATCTGCCGCGCGATGTTCGCGCCGGTCGCGCCTTCGGGGTTCGCGCAGCCCATGATCACGTCCTCGATGCGCGCCGGGTCGAGCTTCGCGCGTTCGAGCGCGGCCGCGACCACGTGGCCGCCGAGCGTCGCGCCGTGCGTCATGTTGAATGCACCGCGCCACGACTTCGCGAGCGGCGTGCGTGCGGTCGATACGATTACGGCTTCGGTCATGCGAGTCTCCTTCGGTCCTGCTTCATGTACTGATGGAAATGCGCTACGCCGCCGGGCGCGCGCTCGCGGACGCCGCACGTGCGACGCCCGCCGCCTGCATCTGCTGCCACGCGTGCGCGAGCGAGCCGTTCAGGTCGATCGCGCGGCACGCATCGTCGATCACCGCGGCGTCGAAACCGGCCGCGCGCGCATCGAGCGCCGACCACGCGACACAATAGTCGGTCGCGAGGCCGCAACACCACACGCGCTTCGCGCCGAGCTCGCGCAGATAGCCGGCGAGCCCCGTGCGCGTCGTGCGATCGGCTTCGACGAACGCGGAATAGCTGTCGACCTGCGCATGCCCGCCCTTGCGGATCACGAGCCGCGCGTGCGGTATGTCGAGGTCGCGATGCAGGGCCGCGCCTTCGGTGTCCTGCACGCAGTGCACGGGCCACAACACCTGCTCGCCGTACGGCAGCTCGAGCGTCGAGAACGGCGTGCGGCCGGGATGGTTCGCGGCGAACGACACGTGCTCGCGCGGATGCCAGTCCTGCGTCAACACGACCTGCTCGAAGCGCTGCGCGAGCGCGTTGATGACGGGCACGACCGCGTCGCCGTCCGGCACCGCGAGCGCGCCGCCCGGCATGAAATCGTTCTGCACGTCGATCACGAGCAACACGTCTTCGGTTGATTTCATTGCGTTCCTCCGTGCAGGCGGCGCTCGCGCCGCCGCGTGCGGCCGTCAGCCATTGAAGCCGCGCCCGGCCTTCGCCAGCTCGACGATCGACGGCGCGAGCCGCCATGCGTCGCCGTTCGGCGCGGCCGCGTAGCGGCGGATCGCGCGCTCGACGTTGTAGAGGCCGACGGTGTCCGCGTACAGCATCGGGCCGCCGCGCCAC
This sequence comes from Burkholderia sp. B10, assembly GCF_004368385.1. Taxonomy (NCBI): domain Bacteria; kingdom Pseudomonadati; phylum Pseudomonadota; class Betaproteobacteria; order Burkholderiales; family Burkholderiaceae; genus Burkholderia; species Burkholderia sp. B10. Next base: position 193,245 of record NZ_PQMX01000002.1, read on the forward strand.
AACGGGAAGCCGTAGCCGGTCAGGTAGACCATGTCGATGTCGGATGCCTTCGACGCGATCTTCTCCTCGAGGATCTTCGCGCCTTCGTTGACGAGCGCGAACACGAGGCGCTCGACGATCTCGTCGTCGCCGATCTTGCGTCGCTCGACGCCGCGCTCGTTCGAATAGGCGACCACCATCTCGTCGACGAGCGCCGACGGCTTCGCGGTGCGCTCGCCCGCCACGTAGTCGTACCAGCCGCCGCCCGTCTTCTGGCCGAAGCGGCCGAGTTCGCACAGGCGATCGGCGATCTTCGAGTAATGCAGGTCCGGCTGCTCGACGTAGCGGCGCTTGCGGATCGCCCAGCCGATGTCGTTGCCGGCCAGGTCGCTCATCCGGAACGGCCCCATCGCGAAGCCGAACTTCTCGATCGCGCGATCGACCTGCGCGGGCAGCGCGCCTTCCTCGAGCATGAACAGCGCCTGGCGGATGTACTGCTCGATCATCCGGTTGCCGATGAAGCCGTCGCACACGCCGGACACGACGGCCGTCTTGCGGATCTTCTTCGCGACGGCCATCACGGTCGCGAGCACGTCCTTCGCGGTGTTCGCGCCGCGCACGACCTCGAGCAGCTTCATCACGTTCGCGGGGCTGAAGAAGTGCATGCCGACCACGTCCTGCGGACGCTTCGTGAACGCGGCGATGCGGTCGATATCGAGCGTCGACGTATTCGACGCGAGGATCGCGCCGGGCTTCGCGACGGCGTCGAGCCGGCCGAACACCTGCTCCTTCACGCCGAGTTCCTCGAACACGGCCTCGACGATCAGGTCGGCATCGTGCAGATCGTCGTAGGACAGCGTCGGCGCGATCAGCGCCATGCGCGCATCGAGCTTCTGCTGCGTGAGCTTGCCCTTCCTGACCTGCGCGTCGTAGTTCTTGCGGATCGTCGCGAGCCCGCGGTCGAGCGCCTCCTGCGTCGTTTCGAGCAGCGTGACCGGCAAGCCCGCGTTGACGAAGTTCATCGCGATGCCGCCGCCCATCGTGCCGGCGCCGACCACGCCGACGCGGCGAATCTCGCGCACCGGCGTATCGGCCGGCACGTCGGGGATCTTGCTCGCCGCGCGCTCGCCGAAGAACGCATGCCGCAGCGCGCGGCTCTCCGGCGTCATCATCAGCGCGACGAAGCCGTCACGCTCCGCAACGCTGCCCTTGTCGAAGCCGTGCAGCACGCCGGCCTCGATCGCGTCGATGCACTTGTGCGGCGCGGGGAAATTCGGCGCGGCCGCCCGCGCGGAATTGCGTGCGAACTGGATGAAGCCGGCGGCGTTCTCGTGGACGATCTTGCGATCGCGCACGCGCGGATGCGGGCCGCTCTGCGCGCCGGCCTGGCGCGCGAACGCGACGGCGGCATCGAGCAGGTCGCCGTCGGCCATCGCGTCGAACAGCCCGCTCGTCGCGAGTTGCTCCGACGGCACCGGCGCGCCCGACACGATCATGTTCAACGCGGTTTCGAGGCCGACCGCGCGCGGCAGCCGCTGCGTGCCGCCCGCGCCGGGCAGCAGGCCGAGCTTCACCTCGGGCAGCGCGATCTGGGCGCCGGGCGCGGCGATCCGGTAGTGCGCGCCGAGCGCAAGCTCGAGCCCGCCGCCCATCGCGACGCTGTGCAGCGCCGCGACCACCGGCTTCGCGCTCGCCTCCACCGCGCGGATCACGGTGTGCAGCGTCGGCTCCTGCAGCGCCTTCGGCATGTTGAATTCGGTGATGTCCGCGCCGCCCGAGAACGCGCGCCCCGCGCCGGTCAGCACGATTGCGGTGACGGCCGGATCCTGCGCGGCGCGTTCGAGGCCCTCCATGACGCCCTGGCGCGTCGACAGGCCGAGCCCGTTGACGGGCGGATTGTTGAGCGTGATGACGGCCACGCCGTCGCGAGTCGTGTAATCCACTGCCATCTGCCTGCCTCCATGCATCGCGCGCCACGGTGGCTGCGCTGGATTGTGCGCGGTCGAACGGCCGCATGTCCGGATCGAACGGAGGCAGCATACAACGAAAAAGAACGGTCGTTCAATTTGAATTTTGCGACGATGCGGGGCGCGATTGCGCCGCCGCGCCGCAGCAGTCCCGGCCGTCGCCGGCGCTTACTGAGCGCCGACCGCGGTCGGCAGCACGTAATCGCGGAACGTTTCGCGCAGCTTCAGCTTCTGCAGCTTGCCGGTCGCAGTGTGCGGCAGCGCGTCGACGAACACGACGTCATCGGGCACCCACCACTTCGCGACCTTGCCGTCGAAGAACGCGAGCAGTGCGTCGCGCGTCAGGTTCGCGCCGTCGCGCGGCACCACGACGAGCAGCGGCCGCTCGGTCCATTTCGGGTGCGCGCACGCGATGCACGCGGCTTCGGCGACACCCGGGTGCGCGATCGCGACGTTCTCGATGTCGATCGAGCTGATCCACTCGCCGCCGGACTTGATGACGTCCTTGCTGCGATCGGTGATCTGCAGGAAGCCGTCGTGGTCGATCGTCGCGACGTCGCCGGTCGGGAACCAGCCGTCCGACAGCGGCGACGCGTCGCTCTTGAAGTAGCGGTCGATCACCCACGGGCCGCGCACCTGCAATTCGCCGAACGCGACGCCGTCCCACGGGAGTTCGCGGCCGTCGTTGCCGACGATGCGCATGTCGACGCCGCAGATCACGCGCCCCTGCTTCTCCAGCAAGCGGCGCTGCGCATCGCGCGGCCGCTGCGACTGCGCCCAGTTCAGCGTCGCGAGCGTGCCGAGCGGCGACAGCTCGGTCATCCCCCACGCATGGATCACGCGCACGCCGTATTCGTCCTCGAACGTGCGCAGCATCGCCGGCGGACACGCGGAGCCGCCGATCACCGTACGGTTCAGCGTCGAAAAGCGCACGCCGGCCTCGCGCATGTAGTTGAGCAGCCCGAGCCACACGGTCGGCACGCCCGCGGAGAAGGTCACGCGTTCGGCTTCCATCAGTTCGTACAGCGACTTGCCGTCGAGATCCTTGCCGGGCAGCACGAGCTTGCCGCCGGTGAGCGGCACCGCGTACGGCAGCCCCCATGCGTTCACGTGGAACATCGGCACGACCGGCAGCACCGCGTCGAGCGCCGACAGGTTCATCGCGTCGGGCAGCGCGGCGCCGTATGCGTGCAGCACCGTCGAGCGATGCGAATACAGCACGCCCTTCGGATTGCCGGTGGTGCCCGACGTGTAGCAAAGGCCCGACGCCTGCTGCTCGTCGAGGCGCGGCCAGTCGTAGCGGCCGTCCTCGGCTTCGACGAGCGTCTCGTAGCACAGGTACGGCGTGCTGCCGGCCGGCAGGTGTGCGGCATCGGTCATCGCGATCCAGCCCTTCACGTGCGGGCACTGCGGCGCGATGGCGTCGACCAGCGGCGCGAAATTGAGGTCGAACAGGACGTAGCGGTCTTCCGCGTGATTGACGATATAGGCGATCTGCTCGGGAAACAGACGCGGGTTGATCGTATGGCACACGGCGCCCATCCCGCCGATTCCGTAGTAAGCCTCGAGATGCCGATAGCCGTTCCACGCCAGCGTGCCGACCCGCTCGCCCGCCTCGACGCCGAGCCGCGCGAGCGCCTGCGCGACGCGCTTCGCGCGTTGCTCGCAGTCGTGGTACGTGTAGCGATGCAGGTCGCCTTCCACGCGGCGCGACACGATCTCGGTGTCACCTGCATGACGCGCGGCATGCGCGATCAGCGACGACACCAGCAACGGCATATCCATCATCTGGCCCAGCAACGGCTTACCCATCGTCTTGTTCTCCGGAAGGACGCGAATCGGTGACTGGCCCCGCAGCGCTGCGCGTGCGCGCCGCCGTGCCCGGACCCGGGCCCAGGCCCGAACGGCCGCCGCGCGCGGCGCGCGGGCCGCCATGCGGGCGGCGCGACGCCGCCTTACAATATCGGCTTACCCAGAGGCGCTCAACATGTCGTTTTCCCGAAGCGCAGCCGATCCGGCTGACACTCTTCCCGACCTCGCCGCGACGCTCGCGGCGCCCGGCGACGACGCGTTCGTTGCGCTCGGCGACGCGTTTCATACGCGGCTGCCGGCCGCGCCGCTGCCCGCGCCGTACGTCGTCGGCTTCTCCGCCGAAGTGGCGCAACTGCTCGGCCTGCCGCCGTCGCTCGCGGCGCACGCGCAATTCGCCGAGCTGTTCGCCGGCAATCCGACACGCGACTGGCCGGCCCACGCGCTGCCGTACGCATCGGTGTATTCGGGCCATCAGTTCGGCGTCTGGGCCGGCCAGCTCGGCGACGGCCGCGCGCTGACGATCGGCGAGCTGCCCGGCAGCGACGGCCGGCGCTACGAACTGCAGCTCAAAGGCGGCGGCCGCACGCCGTATTCGCGCATGGGCGACGGGCGCGCGGTGCTGCGCTCGTCGATCCGCGAATACCTGTGTTCGGAGGCGATGCATCACCTCGGCATTCCGACCACGCGCGCGCTCACGGTGATCGGCTCCGACCAGCCGGTCGTGCGCGAGGAGATCGAGACGTCGGCCGTCGTCACGCGCGTGTCCGAGAGCTTCGTGCGCTTCGGCCACTTCGAGCACTTCTTCTCGAACGATCGCCCCGACCTGCTGCGCCGGCTCGCCGACCACGTGATCGAGCGCTTCTACCCCACCTGCCGCGAAGCCGACGATCCCTACCTCGCGCTGCTCGAAGCCGCGATGCTGCGCACGGCCGACATGGTCGCGCAGTGGCAGGCGGTCGGTTTCTGCCACGGCGTGATGAACACGGACAACATGTCGATCCTCGGCGTCACGATCGACTACGGCCCGTTCGGCTTCGTCGACGCGTTCGATGCGAACCACATCTGCAACCACTCGGACACGAGCGGACGCTACGCGTACCGGATGCAGCCGCGCATCGCGCACTGGAACTGCTACTGCCTCGCGCAGGCGCTGCTGCCGCTGATCGGCCTGCAGCACGGCATCGCCGACGACGATGCGCGCGCCGAACGCGCGGTCGACGACGCGCAGGCCGTGCTCGCGAAGTTCCCGGAGCGCTTCGGCCCGGCGCTGGAGCGCGCGATGCGCGCGAAGCTCGGCCTCGCGCTCGAGCGCGAGCACGACGCCGAACTCGCGAACCAGTTGCTCGAAACGATGCACGCGAGCCACGCAGACTTCACGCTGACGTTTCGCCGGCTCGCGCAGCTGTCGAAGCACGACGCGAGCCGCGACGCGCCGGTGCGCGACCTGTTCATCGATCGCGCCGCGTTCGACGCGTGGGCGAACCTCTACCGCGCGCGGCTGTCGGAGGAAACGCGCGACGACGCGGCCCGCGCGGCCGCGATGAATCGCGTGAACCCGAAATACGTGTTGCGCAACCATCTGGCCGAAGTCGCGATCCGGCGCGCGAAGGACAAGGACTTTTCCGAAGTCGAACGGCTCGCGCAGATACTGCGCCGCCCGTTCGACGAACAACCGGAACATGAACCGTATGCGGCATTGCCGCCCGACTGGGCCGGGTCGCTCGAAGTGAGCTGCTCGTCGTGATGCGCACGACCCGGCCGACCGATCAGGAGAACTCCCCCATGTCACACGATTCCGACGACAAGACCTACCCGTATCAGAAGGACGACGCCGAGCTGCGTCGCCGCCTCACGCCGATGCAGTACGAGGTCACGCAGCATGCGGCGACCGAGCGCGCGTTCACCGGCGAATACACCGACACCGAGGACGCCGGCATCTACAAGTGCGTCGTCTGCAGCACGCCGCTGTTCGAATCCGGCGCGAAGTTCCATTCGGGCTGCGGCTGGCCGAGCTACTTCAAGCCGCTGAACGGCGAGGTGATCGACGAGAAGATCGACCGCTCGCACGGGATGGTGCGCGTCGAGGTGCGCTGCAACCATTGCGGCGCGCATCTCGGTCACGTGTTCGAGGACGGCCCGCGCGACCAGACCGGTTTGCGCTACTGCATCAATTCGGCTGCGTTAAACTTCGAGTCCCGACCCGAAAACGAATGAGCGTCACCGCGCGGATCGATCGGCACAGCGTCGCCCGCTGCGCCGCTCCCGGCGGTAGCGCCCCGCGGGTCCCCACCACGGTGAAAGGCCGCTCGACGCGGCCTTTCACGCAGCTGCGAGCGCCATGAAATTCCTGTTCGATCTGTTTCCGATCATCCTGTTTTTCGCCGCCTTCAAGGTCTGGGGCATCTTCACCGCCACCGCCGTCGCGATCGCGGCAACGCTGGCCCAGGTCGCGTGGGTCGCGTTCCGGCACCGGAAAGTCGACACGATGCTGTGGGTCAGTCTCGGTGTGATCGTCGTGTTCGGCGGCGCCACCCTCGTCCTGCATGACGAGAAATTCATTCAATGGAAACCGACTGTGCTGTACTGGCTGTTTGCGATCGGGCTGCTCGCCGCGCGCTATGCGTTCGGCAACAACCTGATCGAGAAAATGATGGGCAAGCAGCTCACGCTGCCGCACCCCGTGTGGGACAAGCTGAACGTCGCATGGGCGCTGTTCTTCGCGGTGCTCGGCCTCGCGAACCTGTACGTGGTGCACAACTTCACCGAATCGCAATGGGTGAACTTCAAGCTGTTCGGCACGACCGGCGCAATGGTCGTGTTCATCATCCTGCAGAGCCTGTGGCTCACGAAATATCTGAAGGACGAGTGAGATGACCGACGCCTTTCTGAACGCGTCGCCCGACGCACGCATCGCGCTGATCGAAGCCCGCCTGAGCGCCTCGCTCGCGCCGCTGTCGCTCGCGGTGCGCGACGACAGCGCGCAGCACGCGGGCCACGCGGGCGCGTCCGCCGGCGGCCATTACACGGTCACGATCGTGTCCGCCGCATTCGCCGGCAAGTCGCGCGTCGCGCGGCACCGGCTGGTGTATGATGCGCTCGCTGATGCGATGCAGCGCGGCATTCACGCGCTCGCAATCGTGGCTTACACGCCCGAAGAATTCAACGAATCTTCAATCTAGTCTCAACAGGAATTCCCGATGATCCTGAAATCCCCCCGCCTGTGGGTCGCGGCGGCTGCTTTTGCAGCGGCACCGGCATTCGCCCAGAACATCGCCGTCGTCAATGGCACGCCGATTCCGAAGTCGCGCGTCGATGCGATGGTCGCGCAGCTCGTCCAGCAAGGCCAGGCCGATAGCCCGCAACTTCAGCAAGCCGTGCGCCAGGAACTCGTGAACCGCGAAATCCTGATGCAGGAAGCGATTCGCGAAGGCATCCCGAACCGTCCCGACGTGAAGGCGCAAATCGCCGTCGCGCAGCAGACGGTCGTGCTGCGCTCGATGATCGAAAACTTCCTGAAGAAGAACCAGCCGACCGACGCCGAAGTGAAGGCGCGCTACGACGATCTGGTCAAGGGCGCAGGCGGCAACCGCGAGTACCACCTGCACCACATCCTCGTCGACAACGAGCAGCAGGCGAAGGACCTGATCGCGAAGATCAAGGCCGGCGCGAAGTTCGAGGATCTGGCGAAGCAGTATTCGAAGGATCCGGGTTCGGGCAAGAACGGCGGCGATCTCGACTGGTCCGATCCGAAGGCGTACGTGCCGGAATTCGCGGCCGCCGCGCAGAAGCTGCAGAAAGGCCAGATGACCGATCAGCCGGTGAAGACGCAGTTCGGCTGGCACATCATCCGTGTCGACGACGTCCGCGACGTCGCGCCGCCGCCGTTCGATCAGGTGAAGGCGCAGATCGCACAGCAGATCGTGCAGCAGAAGCTGCAGGCGTTCGAGGAAGGTCTGCGTCAGCAGGCGAAGATCCAGTAACGTCGGCGCCCCGCGCCCACGCACGAGGCCGCTCGATCGAGCGGCCTTTTTCTTTTGTGCGCAGGCCGTGCGGCGGGCGCAAAAAAAGCCGCTTCGAGGCGGCTTTCGGTGCGACGGGACGGCGGACAGTAAAGCGCCCGCGCTAGCCGAGATCGAACGCGTCGTAATAGCGAACGTCGCCCGACGGCCGCGGCGCGTGTGCATCGAGCGCCAGCGCAAGCAAACGCCCGGCCGGCGCACCGTGCAACGCCAGATCGCTGCAAGGCGCAAAGCCGAACCGCGCGTAGTACGCGGGATCGCCGAGCACGACGCAACCATGTGCCCCGAGCCGGCGCAGCGCATCGAGCCCGGTGCGCACGAGCCCCGCGCCGACGCTCTGCCGCCTGCAATCGGGCCGCACCGCGAGCGGCGCGAGCGCATACCAACGGCTGTCCGGCGACGCGCCGCCGATCGCAACCGGCGAAAACGCGATGTGGCCGATCACGCGGTCGTCACGCTCGGCGACCAGCGACACGCCGAGCGCGCCGGCCGCGCGCAGCGCGTCGACGATCTGCCGCTCGCGCTGGCCTTGCCGCGGCTCGCCGGCAAATGCGGCCGCGATCACGCGACCGATCGCATCGACGTCGCGCGCGCGTTCGTCGCGCAACGTGACGATGTCGACCGGCGCGTGTGGATCGAACATCAGCCGATCCAGCGGCGCGCGTTACGGAATACGCGCAGCCACGGGCTCGCTTCGCCCCAGCCTTCCGGATGCCAGCTCATCGTGACCGTGCGGTGCACACGCTCCATGTGCGGCATTAGCACCGAGAAGCGGCCGTCGGCCGTCGTGACCGACGTGATGCCGGCCGGCGACCCGTTCGGGTTGAACGGATAGCGCTCGGTCGCCTCGCCGCGATGGTCGACGTAGCGCATCGCGACCGCGACGCGGTCGATGTCGCCCTGCTGCGAGAAGTCGGCATAGCCTTCGCCGTGCGCGACCGCGACCGGAATGCGCGAGCCTTCCATCCCCGCGAAGAAGATCGACGGCGACTTCTCGACTTCGACGAACGAGAAACGCGCCTCGAACTTCTCGGACTTGTTGCGCGTGAACTTCGGCCACGCTTGCGCGCCCGGGATCATCGACGCGATGCTCGACAGCATCTGGCAGCCGTTGCAGATGCCCAGCGCGAACGTGTCGGGGCGCGCGAAGAACGCCGAGAACATGTCGGCGAGCTGCGCGTTGAAGCGGATCGTCTTGGCCCAGCCTTCGCCGGCGCCCAGCACGTCGCCGTACGAGAAGCCGCCGCACGCGACCGCGCCCGCGAAATCGGCGAGCGTCGCACGGCCGGCGAGCAGGTCGCTCATGTGCACGTCGTGCGCATCGAAGCCCGCGCGGTCGAACGCATACGCGGTTTCGAGGTGCGAGTTCACGCCCTGCTCGCGCAGGATCGCCACGCGCGGGCGCGCGCCCGTCGCGATGAACGGCGCGGCGATGTCGTCGGCCGGATCGAACGTGAGGACCGGCGAGATGCCGGGGTCGGCCGCATCGAGCAGCGCGTCGTGTTCGGCATCGGCGCACGCGGGGTTGTCGCGCAGGCGCGCGATGCGCCAGCTCACTTCGCTCCACGCGCGATGCAGTTCCACGCGCGGTGCGTCGAAGATCTTCTTCGCGTCGCGGTACACCTCGATCACGTCGCGATCGTTGACCGTGCCGATCACGTGCGAGCATGCCGACAGGCCGAATTCGCGCAGCGCGCCGAGCACCGCGTCGCGCTCGCTCGCACGCACCTGCACGACGGCGCCGAGCTCTTCGGAGAACAGCGCGCGCAGCGTGCGGTCGTCGCGGCGGCCGCTCGTCTGCTTCGCCCAGTCCTTCGCGTCGCCGTAGTCGGATTCGTGGTCGGGATCGAGCGTCAGCATGTCGACGTTCAGCGACACGCCGGCGTGACCCGCGAACGCCATTTCGCAGACGGTCGCCCACAGGCCGCCGTCCGAGCGGTCGTGGTAGGCGAGCAGCTTGCCTTGCGCGTTGAGCGACTGGATCGCGTTGAAGAAGCGCTTCAGGTCTTCCGGATCGTCGACGTCGGGCGTCGTGTCGCCGACCTGCTGCGTGACCTGCGCGAAGATGCTCGCGCCCATCCGGTTCTTGCCGCGGCCCAGATCAATCGCGATCAGCACGCTGTCGCCCGCGTCGGCGACGCGGCGCAGTTGCGGCGTCAGGTGGCGGCGCACGTCCTCGACCGGCGCGAACGCGGAGATGATCAGCGACACCGGCGACACCACTTCCTTCGCGACGCCCTGCTCGTCCCACTTCGTCTTCATCGACAGCGAGTCCTTGCCGACCGGGATGCCGATCCCGAGCGCCGGGCACAGCTCCATGCCGATCGCCTTCACCGTGTCGAACAGCGCGGCATCCTCGCCGGCCGTGCCGCACGCGGCCATCCAGTTCGCCGACAGCTTCAGCTTGTCGAGCGACGCGATCGGCGCGCTCGCGATGTTCGTGATCGCCTCGCCGACCGCCATGCGGCCCGACGCCGGCGCGTCGATCACCGCGAGCGGCGTGCGCTCGGCCATCGTCATCGCCTCGCCCTTGAAGCCCGCGTAGTCAAGCGCGGTGATCGCGCAGTCGGCCACCGGAACCTGCCACGGCCCGACCATCTGGTCGCGCACCGACGTGCCGCCCACCGAGCGGTCGCCGATCGTGATCAGGAACGACTTGCTGCCGACCGTCGGATGCTTGAGCACGTCGAGCGCGACCTGCGCGAGCGAGATGCCCGTCACGTCGACCGGCGCACGCTCGGTCGCGACGCGCGCGACGTCGCGATGCATGCGCGGCGGCTTGCCGAGCAGCACTTCCATCGGCATGTCGACCGGGAATTCGTCGGCGCCCGTCGCTTCGGTGTCGACCAGCTGCAGCTGGCGCTCGTCGGTCGCGACGCCGACCACGGCGAACGGGCAACGCTCACGCGCGCAGATCGCCTCGAAGCGCGGCAGGTCGGCCGGCGCGATGGCCAGCACGTAGCGCTCCTGCGCTTCGTTCGACCAGATCTCGCGCGGCGACAGGCCCGACTCCTCGAGCGCGACCTTGCGCAGCTCGAAGCGCGCGCCCTTGCCCGCGCCGTCGACGATCTCGGGGAACGCGTTCGACAGGCCGCCCGCGCCGACGTCGTGAATGCTCAGGATCGGGTTTTCCGCGCCGAGCTGCCAGCAGCCGTTGATGACTTCCTGCGCGCGCCGCTCGATTTCCGGGTTGCCGCGCTGCACCGAGTCGAAGTCGAGTTCGGCGGTGTTCGCGCCGGTCGCCATCGAGCTCGCCGCGCCGCCGCCCATGCCGATGCGCATGCCGGGGCCGCCGATCTGGATCAGCAGCGAACCCGCCGGCACGTCGTGCTTGTGCGTGTGTTGATCGGCGATGTTGCCGAGGCCGCCCGCGATCATGATCGGCTTGTGATAGCCGCGCACCGTGCCGCCGACGTTCTGCTCGTACACGCGGAAGTAGCCGCCGAGGTTCGGACGGCCGAACTCGTTGTTGAACGCGGCGCCGCCGAGCGGGCCGTCGATCATGATCTGCAGCGGCGACGCGATCCGGTCCGGACGACCGTACGGGCCGTGCTGCTCGTTCGGGTTGCGCTCGCCGACCGGCTGCGCCGCATCGCGGGCGTTTTCCCACGGCTGGCGTGCGTCGGGCAGATCGAGGTTCGACACCGTGAAGCCGGTGAGCCCGGCCTTCGGCCGCGCGCCGCGGCCGGTCGCGCCTTCGTCGCGGATCTCGCCGCCCGCGCCGGTCGCCGCGCCGGGGAACGGCGAGATCGCCGTCGGATGGTTGTGCGTCTCGACCTTCATCAGCGTGTGCGTGAGCTCGGTATGGCGGCCATACCGTTCGCCCGGCTCGCCGGCCGCGCCCGCGCCGCGCGGGAACCAGCGCTCCGCTTCGGCGCCGACCATGATCGACGAGTTGTCCGAATACGCGACGATCGTGCCCTGCGGGCTCAGCTTCTCGGTGTTGCGGATCATCGCGAACAGCGACATGTCCTGCGCTTCGCCGTCGATGGTCCACTGCGCGTTGAAGATCTTGTGACGGCAGTGCTCGCTGTTCGCCTGCGCGAACATCATCAGCTCGACGTCGGTCGGGTTGCGCTCGAGCTTGCGGAACGCGTCGACCAGGTAGTCGATCTCGTCGTCGGCGAGCGCGAGGCCCAGCTCGGCGTTCGCACGCTCGAGCGCCGCGCGGCCGGCGCCCAGCACGTCGACGGTCGCGAGCGGCTTGGCCGGCAGTTCGTCGAACAGATGCCGCGCGTCGTCGCGCGCGGCGACCACGCTCTCGGTCATCCGGTCATGCAGCGCCGCGGCGACGGCCGCACGCGCGTCGTCGGACAGCGCCTTCTTGCCGCCGAGCAGGCCCGACTTCAGCGTCACCGTGAATTCGACGCCGCGCTCGATGCGGCGCACCTGCACGAGGCCGCAGTGCTGCGCGATGTCGGTCGCCTTGCTGGCCCACGGCGAAACCGTGCCGAAGCGCGGCAGCACGACGAAGGTCTCCGTCGTGCCCTTCTCGGCCGCCGGCTCGAACGGCGCGCCGTAGTGCATCAGCGCGTCGATGCGCGCGCTGTCGTCGGCCGACAGCGGCTCGGACGCATTGACGAAGTGCAGGAACTGGCCGCGCACGGCGACGATGTTGGCGTCGATCTGCCTGAGCGTGTCGAGCAGACGGGTTTGACGGAAATCGGAGAGGGCCGAAGCGCCGGGAAAACACGAGAAGTGAGCCATGGGCTGGACTGACGTCGATGAGTCGCGCGAGGTGGCGACGTGTGGCGAAAGGAAGGCCGTAATTATACCCGGAAGTCGGCCCCCGGACCGGCCGATCGGCACGGGCGGCCCACCGCGACGGCGCTTCGGCCGCGGCCGGGCCTGCCGGGCCGCCGGGCGGGCACGGGCGGCCCACCGCGACGGCGCTTCGGCCGCGGCCGGGCCTGCCGGGCCGCCGGGCGGGCCCGGCCGCCCCGCTGGACGCGCGGCCGCGCCCGGTTGGCGGAACTGGACGGCGCGTACGCGCCGGTTGCCGCGATTTTGGCGCTATCATTCCCGGTTCCCCGGGCCGGCGGCCCGTCAGCGAATTCTCATCGGGCGGCGCGTGCCGCCGTCATCGAAGCAATCCATGGATGTCATCGTCATCGGCGGCGGAATCAGCGGCGTCGCCACCGCCTACCAGCTGCGTGCGGCCGGCCATCGCGTGTGTGTGGTCGAACGTCACGCGACCGTCGCGCAGGGCGCCACCTACGGCGACGGCGGCACGCTGCTGCCGAGCCCGCTCGACGTCTGGTTCGGCCCGACCTTCATGCGCCACCGCCAGCCGCGCGACACCGGCATCCTGTACAAGCCCGGCTTCAACGGCGGCGTGCGCCGCTTCGTCAAGCAGCTCGCGGCGCTGCGCGAGCCCGACGCGTTCGCCGCGCAGTACGGGCGGCTGCGTCCGCTGATCGACGCGGCGCGCGACACCGTCGCCGACATCGAGGCGCGCCTGCAGCTCGAATACGAACAGAAATCGGGCGTGCTGCACGTCGTGCGCGACGCGCGCGACTGGGACGCGCTGCAGCCCGCGCTCGACCTGCTGCGGACGCTCGACCAGCCATACCGCGTGCTCGACGCCGACGCCTGCGCGGCGCTCGAGCCGTCGGTGCCGGCCGAGCCGAGCTGCGCGGGCGGCGTGCTGTTCGAGACGGAGCGCACCGGGAATTGCCCGCTGTTCGCGAAACTGGTCAAGCAGGCGCTCGACGAGCACGGCGTGCAGTTCCGCTTCGGCGCGGAAGTTGCCGCGATCCGCGCCGACGCCGGGCGCGCCGCGGTCGAGCTCGCGCCGGCCGACGGCCGGCATGCGGCGAACGCGCGCGAGGTCGACGTGATTTCGGCCGACGCAGTCGTGGTCGCCGCCGGCGCCGGCAGCCTGCCGTTGCTGGCGCGCCTCGGCTGGCGGCTGCCGCTGCATCCGGTGCGCGTCCATACGCTGACCGCGCCGGTCGCATACGAAGAACATGCGCCGCACCTGTGCGTCGTCGACGCGATCAAGCGGATCTCGATCACGCGCACGCAGCAGCGGCTGCGCGTGGGCGGCGGCGCCGTGCTGCAAAGCAGCGCCGACACCGCGAAACCGCTGCCGGAGCCGCTGTCGGAAGCCGCGCTCGCCCTGCTCGGCCAGGCCGTTCACGACTGGGTGCCGGGCGCCGCGCGTATCTCGGCCGCGCTGTCGTGGCAAGGCACCCAGCTGCTGTCGCCGGACGGCCTGCCGGTCGTCGGTCCGACCGCGCATCCGCGCGTATTCGTCAACTTCGGGCACGGCCCGGCCGGTTGGGCGCTCGCGTGCGGCTCTGCTAAAGTGGTGACCGACTATCTGGGCGGCGCCGCGCAGCAATGGCCCGCCGACACGCTCGCGGCGCTCGGCGCCGCACGCTTCACGACCTGACCGCCGCGGGCCGACGTCCGGGGCGGCTCCTTGTTCCGCACCTCGACCCCGCGATGACCACCACTGCCC